>NZ_JAZDRM010000070.1:0-5350 GCF_047501495.1 Ancylobacter sp. G4_0304
GCCTTCGGCAAGGCCTATTCAAACGCGGAGGTTGCAGCGGTCGCCAACTACGTCACCGCCCGCTTCGGCGCGGTGCCCTCGACCCTCTCCCCGGACGACGTGGCAAAGCTGCGCGCCATGGAGTGACCCCTGTGAAACTCTACGTCCATCCCGGAGCAAGTTCACTCTCCGTCCATATCCTGCTGCGGGAGATCGGTGCGCCGTTCGACCTTGAGGTCATCAACGTCACGGCGAAGCGGCGGGCGGACGGCGGCGATTATCGGGAGATTGCGCCGCGCGGCATGGTTCCGCTGCTGGAGCTGCCATCCGGAGAGAGGCTCACGGAAAATCTCGTCATCGCGCAGTATGTGTGCGATGCCGCAGACCGCGAGGATCTCATGCCCGCCGCGGGCACGCTGGCGCGCTACCGCGTGATGGAATGGCAGAGCTTTGTCGCGGCGGAGCTGCACAAGAGTTTCATTCCTCTCAACTGGAAAATCGACGCGCCGATGCGCGAACTGGTGCTCGCCCGCATCCGCGGACGCCTGTCCTTCGTGGAGGAGGGTCTTGCCGGACCGTTTCTTACCGGGGAGACCTTCACCGCAGCGGATGCCTACCTCTTCGTCATCGCCAGCTGGACGCGTTTCTACGGTATCGACATTACGAGCCTGCCACGTCTTGGCGCGCTTTTGCGACGTGTGGGCGAGCGGCCCTCCGTGCGAGCCGCGCTCGTCGCCGAAGGGCGGGGCATGGTGACGCTCGACGATCCCGCCCCCGCGCCCTGATCTTCCCATCACCCCATCGGAGCTCCGCAATGAAGCCCAACTATCCCCCGAACTCGGCAGCGCTCTATGCCGACACCGAGACCCCCGTGCTGCCGAAGATGGAGATGACGCTGGATCTCGCCCGCACGGCGCTGGTGGTCATCGATCCGCAGGTCGATGTGATGAGCCCGAAGGGACTCGCCTGGCCCGCCGTCGGCGAAAGCGTCACCGAGAACAATCTGGTTCCCAACCTGGTGGAACTGTTCACCGCCGCCAAGCAGTCGGGCATCACGGTCGCGGTCTCGCCGCACTACTATTATTGCTGGGACCACCACTGGCGCTGGCAAGCGCCCTTGGAGAAATTCCAGCACGATGTGGGCGCCTTCGATCGCAAGGGCCCCTACACGGTAGAAGGCTTCCGCGCCTCGGGGGCGGATTTCATGGAGGAGTTCAAGCCGTTTATCGAGGACGGCAAGACCATCATCTGCTCGCCGCACAAATTGTACGGTCCCCAGGCCAACGACCTGAAGCTCCAGCTCGGCAAACAGGGGATCAATCAGGTGATCCTCGCCGGGATGCTGGCCAATATGTGCGTTGAATCGCATATGCGCGATCTGCTCGAGGCCGGCTTCGAGGTGGCCGTGGTGCGTGATGCGGTCGCCGCGCCCAAGCTGCCGGACGGTGATGGCTACCTCGCGGCCCTCATCAATTTCCGCTTCATGGCCAATGCCGTGTGGAGCACAGACGAGACGGTGCATCGTCTCACCGGCAGGGTATAACCTCGATAATCAGTACCAGCTTACAAAAGGGCGGGTCCGCACCAACAGGACGCGCCCTTTGCTTTAATTCGCGGCGCGCAACGCCTTCGTGCCAATCCGCAATCGTGTGCTGATCTCGGCATCGTCCGTGAAAATCTCAGCAAAAACAGCGACCTGCCAAACCCTCTCAGCTGAATAAGTATTCATATCGCACGGCATGGCTGAAAAGCCGTCTTTTACGTCCTAACGAAACGAGGAGGGCGGCTATTAAGTCTCCCGCAGACAGCGGAGACTTAATGATATGCACATGATGGACTGGAATACGTATCGCGACCAGGTTCTCGTAGGGGTCGGCGAGGTGGGCAAGCTCAGCCCCGATACGGTGCGCGGCTATGTGCAGCTTGGCGCAGCGGGCGGGAAGACAAACCATCTCGATGCCAAGACGCGTGAGCTGATCGCGCTTGCCTGCGCGGTCACGCTGCGCTGTGACGGCTGTATCACCGTCCATGGCCAGCAGGCCCTCAAGCTCGGCGCCACGCGTGAGGAAATCGCCGAGGCTCTCGGGGTGGCCGTCGCCCTCAACGCCGGCGCCGCCCTTGTCTATTCCACCCGCACCCTGGACGCGGTCGCTGCGGCCGGCGAAATCTGAGGCCTCGCCATGTACGCGCTTTATCGGCAGACTCTGACGCTCATCGCGGCCCCACTGTCCTTCCGTCTCGGCATCGCCGCTATGAAGGTGGCCATCGCGATTATCTTTCTCTGGATCGGTGCCCTGAAATTCGTGCCCTATGAGGCCGACAGCATCACGCCCTTCGTGGCGAACAGCCCCTTCATGTCGTTCTTCTACAACGAGCCGGCGGGCTACAAGGCGCATCTCACCCATGAGGGTGAACTCGACCCCGCCAAGCGTGCCTGGCAGACCGCCAACAACACCTATGGCTTCTCGCGCGGACTTGGTACGGTCGAGCTTGTCATCGGAGGCCTGACCCTTACCGGTCTCTGGAGCCGCAAGCTCGGTCTCGTCGGCGCCGCCCTCGCTTTCGCGACGCCCTTTGTCACGCTCTCCTTCCTCATCACAACGCCTGAAGCCTGGGTAGCGGCACTCGGTGATGCGGAGCACGGCTTTCCCTATCTTTCGGGTGCGGGACGGCTCGTGCTGAAGGATGTTGCGCTGCTAGCGGGGGCCTGGCTTGTCCTCGTGGCGACCGCCCGCGAGCTGTTGGTCGAGGTTGAGATCGAGACCAGCGCACTAGCAAAGCGGGACTGCTTCCTTGAACCGCCTGCGCCGTTGCGCCGCCGCTGAGTTCAAGGGCTTCGCGGCAGGGCCGCTTTCCTTGCCCTGAAAAGGAAGGCGTTCACATTTCGAGGCATTCCATGTCCCATCGTCTCCTTATCGACGGCCGGCTCGTCGCTGGCGCTCAGTCCCTCGACGTCATTGATCCGACACGCGCCGCCGTCTTCGCCCAGGCGCCGCGTGCCGATGCGGCGCAGGCCGAGCGGGCCATCGCCGCCGCCAAGCGCGCACTCGCCCATTGGACGGCACTCAGTTATGACGGCCGGCGCCCCTATCTCGAACGGATGGCGGATGCGATGGCCGCCAACCGCGACCGCATCGCCGAGACGCTGACGCGCGAGCGCGGTGGCCCCATCGCCGATTGCCGCGTCGAAGTCGAGCGCGCGACGGCCGCGATCCGCCATTTCGCCGCGCAGAAGCTGGAGGACCGCGTCCTCCGCCAGACCGATCAGGAACTGATCGTCGAGCAACGTTACCCGCAGGGCGTGGTGGTCGCGATTATGCCGTGGAACCGGCCGATAACGCTGCTGGCCTTCAAATTCGGACCGGCCCTGATCACCGGCAACACGCTCATCATCAAGCCGGCACCCAGCACGCCGCTCAGCACGCTGCTGCTCGGCGAGCTCGCCGCGGAGATATTCCCGGCCGGGGTGGTGCAGACGCTGGTCGATGCCAATGATCTCGGCCCGCTTCTCACCAGCCATCCCGACGTTGCGCATGTGAGCTTCACCGGCTCGACCCCCACGGGCAAGAAGGTGCTGGGCGCCGCAGCCAGCACGCTGAAGCGCTTCACGCTGGAGCTTGGCGGGAATGATGCGGCTATCGTGCTGGACGATGCCGATCCCGAATGGGCGGCGGACCGCATCTTCGCGTCGGCTATGATCAATGCCGGGCAGGTCTGTTATGCCGCCAAGCGCGTCTATGCCCCCCGCCGCCTGTTCGATGCTGTCGCCGGCGCACTGGCGCAGCATGCGGCCGCGGCGGTGCTAGGCGACGGGATGGACCCTAAGACAACCATGGGGCCGCTGCAGAACCGCATGCAGTACGACAAGGTGCTGGAGTTAATTGCGTCTGCCCGTGACGAGGGCGGCAACGTCCTCACAGGTGGTGAGCCCACCGGCCACGGCTTCTTCATCCGCCCCGCCATCGTCACCGGGCTCCCCGATAGGGCCCGGCTGGTTCGGGAGGAGCAATTTGGCCCGGTCCTCCCGGTACAACTCTATGATGATCTCGACGACGCCATCGCGCGGGCGAATGACAGCGACTACGGTCTGGGCGGCACGATCTGGACTGGTGACGTTCGCCGCGGCATCGCCATCGCCCGCCGGATGGAAACCGGAACGATCTGGGTGAACCAGCACATGTCGCTGCCGTTCGATGTGCCATTCGGCGGCGCCAAGCAGTCCGGAATCGGCCTGCAGAACGGCATCGAAGGAATGGAAGACATGACGCAGCTGCGGGTGCTCAACGCTCGGCTGGCCGCGTGACGCCAGGGAAACCGCAGGAGGACGTGACATGAACACGCTCGACGCAGCGAAGTCCGGAACCTTCGCCATCGGCGGCGATCTGGTGATCAACCGCCTGGGCTTCGGCGCCATGCGGCTCACCGGTCAGGGAATATGGGGGCCACCAAAGGACAGGGCAGGCGCCCTGGAGACCGTGCGGCGGCTGCCCGAACTCGGCGTCAACTTCATCGACACTGCCGATTCCTATGGCCCTGGCGTTTCGGAGGATCTCATCCGCGAGGCTCTCTACCCATATGGCGGAGTGAATGTCGCCACCAAGGGTGGCCTCACCCGCCCCGGCCCGGATCAATGGCGGCCCTATGGCGACCCGAATTATCTTGTCAGGCAGGCGGAAGGCAGTCGCCGGCGACTCGGCGTCGAGATCATCGACCTGTGGCAGCTTCACCGGATCGACCCGAGTGTGTCGCGCGACGCCCAGTTCGCAGCTGTCGCCGGCCTCATCGAACGAGGGATCGTCCGGCATGCCGGGCTGAGCCAGGTAGATGTCGCGGAGATTGAAGCTGCCCGTCGGTTCTTTCCGGTGGCGACGGTGCAGAACCTCTACAATCTCGCGGACCGCAGCAGCGAGGACGTCGTCGATTACTGCGAGAGGGAGGGCATCGGTTTCATCCCGTGGTTCCCGCTTGCCGCGGGTCGCCTGGTGGGGCCTGGCTCGCATTTGGATAGCATCGCGAAAGCGCACGGCGCGACGCCGGGCCAGGTCGCACTCGCTTGGCTGCTGCGGCGCAGTCCGGTGATCCTGCCGATCCCCGGCACGGCACAGGTAACGCATCTGGAGGAAAATGTCGGGGCGGCGGCTCTCACGCTAAGCGACGCGGAATTCGCCGCTTTGAACGAGGCAGGGGGCGGCTGAGGTCTTCATCAGAGATATGGGTCAAGTCCGACTGAACCGGCCCGCGTTTTCTAGAGCATTTTCGGTTTAATCCGGCTCATACCCAGCCGCGGCGAAGAAATTTGCGGCTTCGTTTGGCGTGACGAGGTCGATGAGGCGGCCGATGGCGTCCCATAAGGCCGGGATGGATCGCTCGG
>NZ_JAZDRM010000071.1:0-4934 GCF_047501495.1 Ancylobacter sp. G4_0304
CCCCCGCCCCGCGCCGCGCCTCTATCTGCTGGCGCGCCTCGACGACGGCGCCCTCCCCGCGCTCACGCCGGCGCTGACAACGGCGATGGCCGCGCTGGACGTCGCCGCGGTGCTGCTGCGCCCGGTCGGCGACGCGCCGCCCGGCGCGGCGCTGCGCCCGGTGGTGGCGGCCTGCCGCGACGCGGGTGCCGCGCTGCTGATCGAGGGCAATGTCGCGCTCGCCGAGGCGATCGAGGCTGACGGCGCGCATCTCGACGACACCGCCGCGCTCAAGGGCGCGCTGCCGGTGCTGCGCCCGCATGGCATCGCCGGCGTCGGCGGACTGCGCAGCAAGCACGACGCGATGACCGCCGGGGAGCTAGGCGCAGACTATGTGATGTTCGGCGAGCCCGACCTTGCCGGCCGGCGCCCGCCCTTCGAGGCCACGCTGGAGCGCGCCGACTGGTGGGCACAGCTTTTCGAGCTGCCCTGCGTCGCCTATGCGCGCACGCTGGAGGAGGTCGAGGCGCTGGTGGATGTCGGCGCAGACTTCGTCGCGGTGGACGACCTCGCCATTGGTGCAACGCCGGAACGCGTCGAAGCGCTCGCCCGCAGCCTCGCCGGCAGCGGGGATGAGGCGTGAACATGCCGCACCGGCCGATCATTGCCGGGCACTTCCTTGCGCGGCGTCTTCTTTCACGGAGTCTTCTTGCGCCGCTTGCCGCCGGCCTCGCGCTCGTGGCGGTTGCGGGCCCCGTGGCGGCGCAGGTCAACGCGCCCGCGAGCGCGCGGCCCGCGCAGCCCGCGAAGCCCGCGACCGCCAACTCGCCCGCGAAGCCCGCCACGAAACCGGCGGCCAAACCGGCCGCATCCAAGGCGAGCCCGGTTTCGCCCGACCCGGCGTTCTCAGCCTACCAGCGCGGCAAGTTCAAGACCGCTTTCGATCTCGCGGTACAGCGCGCCAATCGCGACGGCGATCCGGCCTCGATGGTGCTGGTGGGCGAGTTGCTCTCGCAGGGCTATGGCGTGCGGCAGGACGGTGTCGCCGCGCGCAAATGGTTCGAGGCCGCCGCCGCCAAGGGCAATGCCGATGCGCTGTTCACGCTGGCCGCCATGGATCTCGGACGCGGCGCGCTGAACAAGGACAATGCCGTCGACCGGCTCCGGCAGGCCGCCGAGAAGGGCAACGCCGCCGCCGCCTATAATCTCGGCCTGATCTATCTGGAAGGACAGGTCGCGCCGAAGGAGCCGGCGATCGCGGCGGGCTGGTTCCAGCGCGCCGCCGATCTCGACCAGCCCGACGCGCTCTATGCCCTCGCGACGCTGTATCGCGACGGCCACGGCGTGCCGAAGGACCCGGTGGAGATGGCGCGGCTGCTGCAACGCGCCGATATTGTCGGCAACCGGGTCGCGACCACGGAATATGCCATCGCGGTGTTCAACGGCTTCGGCGTGCCCAAGGACGAGGAGCGCGCCGCCGAGCTCTTCCGCAAGGCCGCGCTCGCCGGCAACGCCATCGCGCAGAACCGCTACGCCCGCATCCTCTCCGCCGGGCGCGGTGTGCCGCAGGATCTGGTGGCCGCCGCCACCTGGCACCTTGCCGCCAAGGCGCAGAAGCTGGACGACCCCGCGCTCGACAAGATGATGGAACAGCTTACACCCCAGCAGCGCACCCAGGCCCAGCAGCGGCTGGCGGTGTGGAGTGGCACGGCGACGCCGTGAGGTCGCATTGCGCCCTCCTGCCTTGCCACCGCCTGCCTTGCCACCGCCCGGATGCCGTCGCATACCCGCCCCGCAGCACGCTTTGCCGTGCCGGAATGGCGGCCATGCCTTGCCCCAGCCGCTTTGCGCCGCTACTCATCGTGGCGCGGAACGGGGCAAGGGCTGGCGCGCTCGCGCCGCCGGCAGGGGACTGGTTTCGGAAGGCGCTGCGGGAGCGGCTTTCGCGGCACTATCAGAGGTATGTTTTTGACCGTCTTCCGTCGATACCTGCCCTCCCTCCCGCAGGCGCTGCGCGCCCTGTGCCTGTCCGCGCTGCTGGTCGCCGCCCTGTTGTCAGCTCCCGCCGCGATGGCGCTGGAATCGGTGGCGATCCGGCTGGACACGCCGGTGGTCGATCTCGCCCCCGCGATCGAGATCCACACCAGCGAAACCGACCGGCTGCAGATTTCCACCGTGCCGGGCGCCGACGGCATCGTGCGCCGCATCGAGGTGCGCGCGGCGGTGCCCGGGCCGAACGGCAGCAAATGGGCGGTGTTCGCCCTCACCAACAACACCGACGAACAGGTCGACCGGCTGATCGTCGCGCCGCATTACCGTATGGTCGGCTCCGGCGTGTTCCTGCCCGATCTCGGCAACCGGCGCATTCTCAACATCACCGCGAGCCAGGGCTTCCGCCCGGAAAAGCAGAACGCGGCGGATGCCGACGTCTACATGATCACGCTCGACCCCGGCACCACGGTGACGCTGGTGGCGGAGCTGACCGACGCCCACCTGCCGCAGCTCTATCTGTGGGAGCCGGAGGCGTTCAAGGACAAGGTGAACTCCTTCACGCTCTATAACGGCATCGTCATCGGGATCGCCGGCCTGCTGGCGCTGTTCCTCACCATCCTGTTCGTGGTGAAGGGCTCCATCATGTTCCCGGCCGCCGCGGCGCTGGCCTGGGCGGTGCTCGGCTATATCGGCCTCGATTTCGGCTTCTGGTCGAAGGTGTTCGGCATCTCACCGCTGGCGCAGCAATTCTGGCGCGCGGCGGGCGAGGCGATTCTTGCCGCGACCCTCGTCGTATTCCTGTTCGCCTATCTCAATCTCAACCGCTGGCATGTGCGCTACGCCCACATCACCGCCGGCTGGCTGGTGTTCCTCGCGGCGCTGGTAGGGCTCGCGCTGCTCGACCCCTCGGCGGCGGCGGGCATCGCGCGGCCCTCGCTGATGATCGTGTCGTTCATGGGCTTCGGCGTGGTGCTGTGGCTCGCCTTCCACCGCTACGACCGCGCGGTGCTGATCATCCCCACCCTGTTCCTGCTGGTGGTCTGGGTCATCACCGCCGGCATGGCGGTTTCGGGCGCCATCGGCAACGACCTTGTAGCCCCCGCCCTGCTCGGCGGCCTGGTGCTGATCGTGATGCTGATCGGCTTCACCGTGATGCAGCACGCCTTCGCCGGCATCGGCGCCGTAGCCGGCAGCGCGCAGGAGCTGGAGCGCCGCGCGCTCGCCGTCGCCGGCTCGGGCGACATCGTGTGGGACTGGGACGTCGACACCGACCGCATCCATGTCAGCCCCGAGGCCGAACTGCTGCTCGGGCTCAAGCAGGGCGCGCTGGAGACCGAGGCCGCCGGCTGGCTTGACATCATCCACCCCGGCGATCGCGACCGCTTCCGCGCCACGCTGGACGGGCTGCTCGACCAGCGGCGCGGGCGCATCGACCAGGATTTCCGCCTGCGCGCCCATGACGGCCACTATCTGTGGTTCAACCTGCGCGCCCGGCCGGTGGTTGGCACAGACGGCGAGGTGGTGCGCTGCATCGGCACGCTCTCCGACGTCACCGAAAGCCGCACGGCCGAGGAGCGCATGCTCCACGACGCGGTGCATGACAACCTGACCGGCCTGCCGAACCGCGAATTGTTCATCGACCGGCTGACCTCGGCGATCGGCATGGCGCGCTCGGACGACACGCTGAAGCCGACCATCATGATGGTCGACCTCGACCGCTTCAAACAGGTCAATGCCAGCCTGGGCATGCCGGCCGGCGATTCCATCCTGCTCACCGTCGCCCGCCGCCTGATGCGCCTGACCAAGCAGCAGGACACGCTGGCGCGGCTCGGCGGTGACCATTTCGCGCTGATCCTGCTCTCGGAGAAGGACCCCGAGCGCATCACCGCCTTCGCCGACACGCTGCGCCGCACGCTGCGCGCGCCCATCACCTTCGGCGACCGCGAAATCTTCATCACCGCCTCGATCGGCCTGCTGCTCGCCGACGGCCAGTCCCGCGCCCCCACCGAAATGCTCAAGGACGCGGAGCTGGCCATGTATTTCGCCAAGCGCGTCGGCGGCGACCGCATCGAGGTGTTCCGCCCCTCCATGCGCACCCACAAGCTCGACCGGCTGACCCTGGAGAGCGACCTGCGCCAGGCGCTGGAGCGCGGCGAAATTAATGTTGCCTACCAGCCGATCGTCGACCTCCAGACCCGCGCCATCGCCGGCTTCGAGGCGCTGGCGCGCTGGCAGCACCCCACGCTCGGCACGCTCGGCCCGGACGATTTCATCGGCATCGCCGAGGATACCGGCCTCATCGTCGATCTCGGCCTGTTCATGCTCGACACCGCGGCCCGCCAGCTCGGCATCTGGCAGCGCGGCATGCGCGGCGAGCCGGTGTTCATGTGCGTGAACGTCTCCTCCCGCCAGATGCTGCGGCACGATCTGCTGCAGGACATCAAGGCGGTGCTGGCGCGCAACGTGGTGGCGCCCGGCACGCTGAAGCTGGAGCTGACCGAATCGCTCGCCATGGAGAACCCGGAATACGCCGCGCAGATCCTCATGCGCATGCGCGAACTCGGCGCCGGGCTCGCGCTGGACGATTTCGGCACCGGCTATTCCTCCATGGCCTATCTCCAGCGCTTCCCGTTCGACACCATCAAGATCGACCGCACTTTCGTGAAGGCGCTGGGGCGCAACGGCAACAAGGCTCAGCGCCCGATCATCCTGCGCACCATCGTCAACATGGCGCACGACCTCGGGATGGACATTGTGGCCGAAGGCATTGAGGCCGAGCCCGCCGCCGTGGCGCTCGGCAAGATCGGCTGCCGCTACGGGCAGGGCTATCTGTTCGGCGAGCCGATGTCGGCGGAAGACGCCCGCAAGCTGCTGCAGCCCGAGACCCAGCCGGCCTCGCTGCTGGAGCGCGGCCGCATGCTGGCGCGCCCCGGCTCGCGCAATGCCTCGCGCGACCCCGGTGC
>NZ_JAZDRM010000072.1:0-4828 GCF_047501495.1 Ancylobacter sp. G4_0304
CCACCCGTCCAAGCGCCCTTCCCGCCCCTTCCGCTCGGGCGGCGCCCCGCAACGTCGCGAACGCCCGGCCGGCCGGCCGTTCGGCGAGTGGCCGGACGACGTGGCGATTCTCTATGGTTGGCACTCGGTGGCCGAGGCGCTGCGCAACCCGCGGCGCAAGCTGCGCCGCCTCATGGCGACCGAAAACGCGATGAAGCGGCTGGTCGAGGAAGCCGTTCCCCTGCCCTTCCAGCCGGAAATCGTGCGGCCGGGCGCAATCGATCGGCTGCTGGAGCCGGACGCGGTGCATCAGGGCCTGCTGGCGGAATGCGACCCGCTGCGCTCGCCCAGCCTCGCGGAAGCCGCCGAGAACGACCTGATTCTGGTGCTCGACCAGATCACCGATCCGCACAATGTCGGCGCCATCGTGCGCTCGGCGGCCGCGCTCAAGGTTGGCGCGATCGTCACCACCGCGCGCCACAGCCCGGCGGCGACCGGCGTGCTGGCCAAGGCCGCGAGCGGCGGGCTGGAGCATGTGCCGTTCTGCTTCGTCGGCAATCTCGCCCGCGCGCTGGAAGAGATGAAGAACAGCGGCGTACAGGTTGTCGGGCTCGACAGCGAGGGGCCGGCCGATCTGGTCGACACGCCGCTGCGTGCGCCGGTGGCGCTGGTGCTCGGCGCCGAGGGCAAGGGTCTGCGCCAGCTCACCCGCCAGACCTGCGACACGCTGGCGCGAATCGATCTGCCCGGCGCCATCGTCAGTCTCAACGTGTCGAACGCCGCCGTGCTCGCTCTGCACATCGCCCGGCGCGCCATCGCCTCCAAAGCCCAGAAGTAACGTAACGTAACGTTTAACGCGCGCCACGCGGCGCCTCGCCGCGCGCGGTGAGTCCGCTGCGCGCGGGAAAACCCTGCCCGCATCGGGCGTCTTATGGGTTACGACCAATTGCCAATCGTAAAGATCCGGCAATTTCGTCAAGCTTCCCCAAGGCTAAGACGGAACCAGAAGAGTCCCGCGCGCCGTCATCCGGGGAAAGACACCGCGACACATAAGCGCGGGCGACCTCCGGGAGGAAACAGTCCGAGCGGAAGGCGTTCCAAGGCGAACTCCCAAAACTCGACCGACGACCAACGGCGAGCGCTGATCAGGCGCCCGTGGCCATGAGCTCGCATGTCCGCATGCGGGCCAAAAGGATTCGCACGCACTCTATTCCGGGGAAGGGAAACGACGATGAGCGTAACGACGGCAGGGACCGCGCGAAAAGCGGCCCCGATGACCAAGGAAGAGAGGAAGGTGATCATCGCCTCCTCCGCCGGCACGGTCTTCGAGTGGTATGATTTCTATCTGGCGGGCTCGCTTGCCGCCAATATCGCGGCCACGTTCGTGCCGGGCACCAACGATACGGCGAAGTTCATCTTCGTTCTGTTCGGCTTCGCCGCCGGCTTCGCCGTCCGCCCGTTCGGCGCTCTCGTGTTCGGGCGCCTCGGCGACCTGATCGGGCGCAAATATACCTTCCTCGTCACCATGACGCTCATGGGCATCGCGACCTTCGCGGTCGGCCTGCTGCCCAGCTACGACACCATCGGCTATGCCGCCCCGGTGATCTTCATCCTCTGCCGTCTCGCCCAGGGCCTCGCGCTCGGCGGTGAGTATGGCGGCGCGGCGACCTATGTCGCCGAACATGCGCCGAACGGGCGGCGCGGCTTCTACACCTCGTGGATTCAGACCACGGCCACCGTCGGCCTGTTCCTCTCGCTGCTGGTGATCCTGACCCTGCGCCTCAGCATGACGCCGGAGGACTTCAACGCCTGGGGCTGGCGCATTCCGTTCCTGGTGTCGATCGTCCTGCTCGGCTTCTCGATCTGGATCCGCCTCCAGCTCAGCGAATCGCCGGCCTTCCAGAAGATGAAGGAAGAGGGTACCCGCTCCAAGGCGCCGCTGACCGAAGCCTTCGGCACCTGGAAGAACGCCAAGATCGCGCTGATTGCCCTGTTCGGCGGCACCGCCGGCCAGGCCGTGGTGTGGTATTGCGGCCAGTTCTACGCGCTGTTCTTCCTCACCCAGACGCTGAAGGTCGACGGTACGACGGCGAACCTGCTGATCGCCGCCGGCCTGCTGATCGGCACGCCGTTCTTCATCTTCTTCGGCTGGCTGTCGGACAAGATCGGCCGCAAGCCGATCCTGATCGCGGGCTGCCTCATCGCGGCGGCGACCTACTTCCCGCTGTTCGAGCAGATCGCCCGCATCGCCAACCCGAAGCTGATCGCGGCGACCGAGCAGGTGAAGATCGACATCACCGCCGACCCGGCGACCTGCGGCACGCTGTTCGATCCCGTCGGCGTGCGCGTGTTCACCCGGCCCTGCGACGTGATCCGCCGGACGCTCGCCACCAACTCGATGCACTATGAGCTGGTGCAGGGTGCCGCCGGCTCGCCGCTGGTCGCGACGGTCAACGGCACCGCCGTCACCATTCCCGACACCGACAAGACCGGCGCGGCCATCGTCGCGGCGGCTCAGGGGGCGGGCTATCCGGTCGTCGGCGACGCCACGATCCTGAAGGAGCCGACCATTGGCGGCGTCTTCAGCAACCCGCGCTCGCTCAGCCTGATCGGCCTTCTGTTCATCCTCGTCCTCTATGTGACGATGGTGTACGGCCCGATCGCCGCGCTGCTGGTCGAACTGTTCCCGACCCGCATCCGCTACACCGGCATGTCGCTGCCCTATCACATCGGCAATGGCTGGTTCGGTGGCTTCCTGCCGCCCACCGCCTTCGCCATCGTGGCCGCGTCGGGCAACATCTTCTCGGGCCTCTGGTATCCGATCGTCGTCGCTCTGATGACCGTGGTCATCGGCGTGATCTTCCTGCCGGAGACCAAGAATCGAGACCTCGACAACATCAACTGAGTCGCCGGACCGCCGCGCTCCGGCACGGCGGTCCCCAACTCACAAGAAAGGCCCCGCGAGGCTATCGCGGGGCCTTTTGCTTTTTCCGGTGCCGCGCGAGGCAGCAACGTCCGTCAGATGACGGCAGTCACCACGATCTCGACCTTGTAGTCCGGCGTCGCGAGCTTCGCCTCGACGGTGGCGCGGGCGGGCGGGTTGCCGGCCGACACCCACTTGTCCCACACCGCGTTCATCTCACCGAATGTCGAGATGTCGGCGAGGTAGATCGTCGCCGTGAGGATCTTAGATTTATCGGTCCCGGCCTGCGCCAGCAGCGCGTCGATCTGGTCGAGCACGGCCTTGGTCTGCGCGCCGACGCCGTCGCCCAGCGCCACCTGGCCTGCCAGATAGGCGATCGAGCCGTGGACGACGGCCTGGCTCATGCGCGCGCCGGGTTCGATTCTCTTGATGCTCATTTCGGAAAAACTCGCTTTGCCTCGGTCATGAAAAAGGCCGGGCGCCGTTCGACGCCCGGCCCATGATGGATGAGCTATACGCTCATTCCTTGCCGATGTTGAAGATCTGAACGCGACGATTGATCGGGTTGGTCGGATCGTTGGGCGTCTGCAGCGCTTCCTGGCCGAGGCCCACGGCTTCGAGGCGGGCCGGATCGACCTTGTAGAGGTTCACCAGCGCTTCCATCACCGCATCGGCGCGCTGCTGGCTGAGCTCCAGATTCGCCTTGCGGTTGCCGGTGGTGTCGGTGTTGCCGACGATCAGGAAGCGGTAGCCCCACAGGATCGGGTGGTGCAGCGCATCGGCGATCGAGCCGATGGTGGCATAGGATTCCGGCTTGATGACGGCCGAGTTCAGCGCGAACTGAATCTGCACCGTGATCTGGGCCAGCTTGTCGAGCTGCTTGGCGATCTCGGACTTGTCGAGCGGCACCGCAACATTGTTGGCGACGGCGGTCTGCGCCATCTGCTTCAGAATCTGCGCGGTGATGGTCGGCTCATCGGCCGTGGTCATGGTCAGACCCTGGAGGATCTGGCCATCGGTCAGCGAGGTTTGGGCGCTGGCGCCGGAGGCCAGCGGCCCGGCGAGGACGGCGGCCAGGGCGAGGCCCCCGGCGAGGCGCGCGGCAAAGCGAACGGTACGGCTCATTGTGGTCATCCTTCCCTGGAGCTTGCTTTGCGCGCCGTCACTGCCAGCCGGCATCGGCGATGACCTGCTTGCAGGCGGCATCGACCACCTTCACGGAGGTCAGCAGGCAGTCGAGGATATTGGCGTCGCCCGGCTTCACGCCCTTGCAGAACTGGCGGATGTCGGCTTCGCAGATCTTGTAGGCGCCGTGCTGTGCCGCGACGCGCTTCTGGATTGACGTCACCACGGCGGTGTAGTCAGTGAAGCACTGCGCCGGGACATTGGCCTTGTTGTCCTGGAGGCACTGCTGCACCTGCCCGGTGCCGATGTTGAGCTTGGAGCAATATTTCTCGATGGAAGGACCGCAGCTCTTGGCAATGAGCGCGCCGGCCTCGGCATAGCTCATGGTCTGCGCCGACGCGGCGCCGCTGGCGCCGAGGGTCAGCAGCGCAACCAGTCCGATCAGGTGTCGTTTCATAGTCTCCCGCCTCCTATGCGAGCACATCGGCGGCCGGCGCAGCACCGGCAGCCCCCCGATGGCAACTCGTCACCACATGCACGACGTTACCACCCGACTCGTCTCGCAGAACCCAGGGGAAGGCGCAATGGCGGATTTTACCTAACCCGCGCGCGCACCCAATTAAACCGCAACCGGTTGACCTGCTGGCTCCAGCGACCTGCGGGGCGCGGATGGCTTGCAGGCCCGGCGCCGCGCTGCTACCTCCCTGTCAGGGCCGGCTTAGCACAGCGGTAGTGCAGCGGTTTTGTAAACCGAAGGTCGGGGGTTCGATCCCCTCAGCCGGCACCAGCTTCCCCAACGAC
>NZ_JAZDRM010000073.1:0-3990 GCF_047501495.1 Ancylobacter sp. G4_0304
ACGCCACATCGAGAGGGCACATGACCGATCTCACCATCAACGGCTCCCGGAGCAGCGTCCTCGTTCCTGACGAGACACCGTTGCTTTGGGTGCTGCGCGACGTGCTGGGAATGACCGGTACCAAGTTTGGCTGCGGCATTGCCCAATGCGGGGCGTGCACGGTCCATCTCGACGGCGAGGCCGTGCGTTCCTGCCAGCTTGCCATCGGCGACATCGGCGATCGGCCGATCACCACTATCGAAGGTGTGGGTGAAACGGCCGAGGGCGCGAAGATCCAGAAGGCCTGGCTCGACCTTGAGGTCATCCAGTGCGGCTACTGCCAGCCGGGACAGATCATGTCGGCGGCGGCTCTGCTCGCGGCCAATCCGAACCCTGATGACGCCGACATCGACGCGGCCATGGCCGGCAATCTGTGCCGCTGCGGCACCTATGTGCGCATTCGCGAGGGGATCAAACATGCTGCGCGGTCCTGAACAACAGAGCCGTGCCGACGGTCCCGCCTTCTCACGACGCTCGCTGCTGCGTGGTGGCGCGGCCCTGTTCGGCGGACTGGTGATCGGCATCGAGCTTCCCAGCCGGGGCGCGCGGGCGGTCGAAACCGGTGCCGATGGGGCTGCCCTGAACGCCTTTGTGCATGTGCCGCCGGAGGGGCCGGTGCGGCTCGTCATGCCCGCGGTCGAAATGGGACAGGGTGTCTACACCTCGCAGGCCATGTGCCTTGGCGAGGAACTCGACATCGGTCTCGATCAGATCGTCGCGGTCCATGCGCCCGCCGATCAGGCCAAGTACGGCAACCCGCTCTTCGTCGTGCAGGCGACCGGCGGTTCCACCACCACCATGGCCTGGACCGAACCGCTCCGGAAGGCCGGCGCGACCGCGCGGGCCATGCTGGTGGCCGCCGCCGGCGCGCAATGGAGCGTCGATCCCGCCACGCTGACGACGGAGCGCGGCGTCATCACCGATCCCGCGAGCGGGAGAACACTGACCTATGGCGCGGTGGCGGAGCAGGCGTCGACCTTGCCGCCTCCCGGCGAGGTGCCGCTCAAGTCACCCGATCAGTTCCGTCTCATTGGCACGCCGGCACACCGCCTCGACACGCCCGACAAGGCGGTCGGCAAGACCGTCTACGGCATTGACGTGCTTCGGCCCGGCACGCGCTTCGCGACCTTCATGGCCGCGCCGGTCATTGGCGGCAAGGTGGCGCGGGTCGACGAGGCGCCGGCGCTCGCCCAGCCCGGTGTTCGGCAGGTCGTCGTGCTCGACGATCTCGTCGCCGTCGTCGCCGACAACAGCTGGGCCGCCCAGCAGGGCCTTGCCGCTCTCAATATCGTCTGGGCGGACGGGGCGAACGCGTCGCTGAGCCAGGCACAGCTCTGGGCCGATATCGAGAAAGCCTCCGAGGGGCCCGGCGTCACCGCCCGCAAGGACGGTGAGGCGCTTGCCGCGCTCGATGAGGGCACACTCTTCGAGGCGAGCTACGAACTGCCCTTCCTCGCGCACACGCCGATGGAGCCGCTGAACTGCACGGTTCACGTGCATGACGGCCTTTGCGAGGTCTGGGTCGGCACGCAGGTTCCCGGCTTCTGCCAGATGGGCGCGGCCAAGGTGCTCGGCATTGCCCCGTCGCAGGTGACGATCAACAACCACATCGTCGGCGGCGGCTTCGGCCGGCGCCTTGAAGCGGACTATGTCGTCACCGCCACCCGCATCGCCGCCAAGGTCGACGGGCCGGTGAAGGTGATCTGGTCGCGCGAGGAAGACATCAAGCAGGACATACTGCGCCCACTCTATCACGACCGGCTGAAGGCACGGGTGGAGAACGGACGCATCACCGCCTGGCACCACCGTGTCACCGGCGCCTCGATCCTCGCGCGCTGGCTGCCGCCAGCCTTCAAGGACGGCATCGACGGCGATGCGGTAGAGGGAGCGGCGCATCCGCCTTACGCCTTCCCCAACATCCTCGTCGAGTATATCCGCCACGAAAGCGTGGTGCCGGTCGGTTTCTGGCGCGGGGTCGGGCCCAACAGCAGCGTGTTCTCGGTCGAGAGCTTTCTCGACCTGATCGCGAACCGCACCAAGGTCGATCCCGTCGCCCTGCGGCGTGGAATGCTGGAGACGAACCCGCGCGCGCGCGCCGTGCTCGATGCCGTGGCCCGCAAGGCGGGCTGGGGCACGCCGGCGCCGGCTTCCGCCTTTGGCGGGCGCACCGGACGCGGCGTGGCGCTGATGCACGCCTTTGGCAGCCTCCTCGCCTGCGTCGCCGATGTCGCCGTCAGCGATCAGGGCGATGTGCGGGTGACGCGCGTGGTGGTCGCCGCCGATGTGGGCAGCATCATCAATCCCGACACGGTGCTCGCCCAGATCCAGGGCGGGGTCACCTTCGGCCTCACGACGGTACTGCACGATGCCATCACCATCGAAGGCGGCAGCATCCAGCAGAGCAATTTTCATGATTACCGGCTGATCCGCATCGACGAGATGCCGGCCATCGAGGTCGAGATCATCGCCAGCACGGAAAAGCCCGGCGGCATCGGGGAACCGGGCACGGTGATCGTCCAGCCGGCCGTCGCCAACGCCATCTTCGCCGCCACCGGTGTGCAGCTCACCCGCATGCCGGTCGACAGCACCCGCATTGCAAAGGCGGTGTGACCATGCGCCGGAACACGCTTCTCCTCTCCCTGGCCGGTCTGATCGTCGTTGGCGGCCTCGTCGCGCTCGGGGTCGTCGGCTGGATGGTGCTGCAGCCCGGCCCCTATGGTTTCGCCAAGGGCACGAAGGTGGCGCTGGCCGACTATAAGGGGCCGTCGCCCACGGGCCTTCCCGCGGAACTCGCCAAGGCGGATGCCGCGACGCGCGGGGAGTACATCGCCCGGATGGCCGATTGCGAAGCGTGCCACACCGCGAAGGGGGGCACGCCCTTCGCCGGCGGGCGCGCCTTCGTGCTGCCCTTCGGCACGATCTACACGCCCAACATCACGCCCGATGCCGAGACGGGCATCGGAACATGGACCGACGCGCAGTTTCTGAACGCCGTGCATCGCGGCATCGCGCCGGATGGCTCGCGCTACTACCCGGCTTTCCCCTATCCGTCCTACACGCTGCTGACGGATGAGGACACGCTGGCGATCAAATCCTACCTGTTCTCGCTGGCGCCGGTGAAGCAGGCGAACAAGCCCAACACCTTCGGCTTTCCCTATAATCAGCGCTGGCTGATGGCGATCTGGGCCACGCTGTTCAACCCCGACACACGCTTCCAGCCTGTCGACGGCCAGAGCCCGGAATGGAACCGGGGCGCGTATCTCGTCGAAGCCGCGGGCCATTGCGGCGAATGCCACACGCCGCGCAATCTCATGCAGGCGCTGGACCAGCGGCATAAGTTCGGCGGCGGTGTCGCCGAAGGGTGGAACGCCTACAACATTTCCGCCGACGCGGTGAGCGGCATCGGCGACTGGTCGGCCGATGAACTCGCGGCCTATCTGTCGGCGGGTCATGCCAAGGGCCGCGGCTCCGCCTCCGGCCCCATGGGCGAGGCGGTCGATCTCAGCCTTTCCCACCTCACCGCCTCGGATATCGACGCCATCGTCACCTATGTCCGCACCGTGCCGCCGGTTGCCGGAAACCTGCCGCGCCTCGCCGGCTCCGCGCCGGCCACCCCGCGCCTTGCCGGGCTCGACAACCCGATCGGCCAGCGGGTTTTCCAGGGCAATTGCGCGAGCTGCCATGGTTGGACCGGTGCGGGCGCCGTCCGCGATGAGGCCGGGCTCACCGGCGTGCGCGCGGTCAATGATCCCAGCGGGGCCAATGTGGCGCTCATGGTGCTGCACGGCTCGGGCGGCGTGTGGCCGGGCCACCCGCTGATGCCCGCCTTCGGCAAGGCCTATTCAAACGCGGAGGTTGCAGCGGTCGCCAACTACGTCACCGCCCGCTTCGGCGCGGTGCCCTCGACCCTCTCCCCGGACGACGTGGCAAAGCTGCGCGCCATGGAGTGAC
>NZ_JAZDRM010000074.1:0-3022 GCF_047501495.1 Ancylobacter sp. G4_0304
ACCATACGGGGGGGGGGGGGCGCCCATGACACGCATCGCCGCGGCTATTGCCTGCCTATGCCTGCTGCTCGTCGCGCCAGCCGGCGCGAAGGCATCGGACGTGGTGGCCTATATCGACATCTCGACCCAGCGCATGAATGTGTGGGTCGACGGGGCCCCGCGCTACAACTGGCCGGTCTCCACCGGCCGCCGCGGCCACGGCACGCCGTCGGGAACCTTCCGCCCGCAGCGCATGCACAAGCGCTACTTCTCGCGCAAATACTACAATTCGCCGATGCCCTATTCGATCTTCTTCCATGGCGGCTACGCGATCCACGGCACCAACGACCTGAACCGCCTCGGCCGTCCAGCGTCCCATGGCTGCATCCGGCTGCACCCGGGAAATGCGGCGCGCCTGTTCTCGCTGGTCGGCGCCGCCGGAAAGGCCAATACCCGGATCGTCATCACGCGCTAGCGATGGCATGGGGGCGTCGTCGTGACGTGCGGCGGCAGCCGTGGTAACGACCGGAGCGGGCTTCCGGGAGAAAGAACACGGTGACGACAGCACGCATTCAAACGCTCGATGGTCTGCGTGCGCTCGCGATCGGTCTGGTCCTCATCTTCCACCTCAACGAGACCTATCTCCCTGGCGGATTCATCGGCGTCGACGTCTTCTTCGTCATCTCCGGCTACATCATCACCAAGACGATCATGGAGCGGCGCGGCGAGAACAGGTTCAGCCTCGCCGACTTTTACATGCGGCGCATCTCGCGACTGATGCCGTCCGTCATCGCAACGGTCCTTGCCTCGCTCGCCGCCGCCAGCCTGATCTATTCGCCCGGACAGGTCCTCGAATATGCCTGGGTGGGCCTTTATTCGATCCTGTCAGTCGCCAATATCTACTTCTTCCTGCATTCAGGATATTTCGACTCGGCCTCGCAGTCGAACATCTTCCTGCACATGTGGTCGCTGTCGGTCGAAGAGCAGTTCTACCTCGTCTGGCCGTTCTTCCTGCTTCTGGCGACCGGGGGACGGCATGCGCGCAGCTGGTTCATCGGCGCCACGCTCCTCGGCATCGCTGCCGCATGGGCGATCTTCGCCCTCGATGCCGCCGCCGCCTTCTTCCTCATGCCCGCGCGGGTGTTCCAGTTTTCCGCCGGGGCGATCGTCGCGACTGTGCACCTGCAAAATCCTGCGCTCGACCGCGGCGTCCATCCGCTTTCCAATGCGTTGTTTGGGCTCGGCGCAGTGATCGTCTTATTCTCGGCGATCCTGTCCAATGGCCAGACCTATGATTTCGTGGTCGCCGCGTTGGCGCCGGCGGCAGGCACCGCGCTGCTGCTGACCGGCATCAATGCGCCGCTCTCGGCCGTGACCCTGGGCCAGCGCGCGGCCGCTTATGTCGGCCGCCGGGCCTATACGCTTTATCTGGTGCACTGGCCGATCATGGTGATGTCCGGCCTGATCATCGGTCAGTCCAAGTCGTTCACGCAGGAACTTGCCATAGTCGCGATATGCATCGTCGCGGCAGAAATCCTGCGCCAGACTGTGGAAAAACCGCTGGACTTCCGCCGCCATCGCACCGCACGGCGTTTCCGGCTGGTTGGCGTCGGGGTGCTGGCGATCGCCTGCGCGGGGCTCATAGCCTTTGCCAGCCTCCGCCCGGTAAGTCCCAAGCTGGACGGCAACTATGTCGAGATCGCCCGCAAGGGCTGGGCCGACCGCATCCGCCTTGGCCGCAGCGGTATCGGTTGCAGCATTTCGGTCGATGACGATGCCAGCGCATATAACCGTGCCGAATGCTTCCGCGAGGGCGTGAACGACAAGCTGTTCATCATCGGCGACAGTTATGCCCAGGAAGTCTACATCATGCTCTCGCAGTTCCTGCCCGCCGAGAAAATGGCGCTGGCGGGCGGTGCGGGCTGTTTTCCGATCTACCCCAAACCGCCTTTCTCCTCGGTCAAGCAGAGCTGCATCGACCTGAACACCGAGCGCTTCAAATGGGTGAAGGACGCCGACGTCTCGGCCATTGTCGTCACCAGCAATTGGCACTGGTGGACGCCCAAGCTGCTGGAGGAGACCTTTGCCTATCTGGCCTCCACCGGAAAGCCGGTCATCGTCGTGGGTCCCCGCCCACGCTTCTTCCAGCCCGTACCCGTCATGCTCGACAGCGCCAATGGCTCGGATCTGGCCCCTGACCTCTCGTCGCAGCTCAAGCAGAACATGAACGAGGAATATGAGAAGGTGACCGCCGCCATGCGACCCTATGGCGACCAGTTCCTCTATCTCGATCTCCGCTCCATCCTCTGCCCAGGCGGCAAATGCCCGGCCTTCCTGCCGGACGGGCATACCGTCTACCTCGACGAGTCCCACATCACGGCGCCAGCCGCGATCAATGCCGGCCAAAAGCTGGACGCGACGCTCGGCCCTCGCATCCGTCAGTTCATCGCCAAGGCGGCTCAAGCTTCCAGCTCTCCTGGAGAAGCGACGGAACAATAGAACGCCACCTCCGCAAGCACCGCATTGGGTGCGGAACGGCATCGGTGCTATCGTGCCTTTGCCGTCGCCCGCATGGATGGACGGCCATCCAGCTGCCGAGACGTCATGCTGCTCGACTATTCATCCCTGCTCGCGGGGACCGGATTCTCCGCCCTGTGCCTCGCGCTGATCCTGTTCGCGAGCTCGATGGCCGCGCGCCGCGACGGCTTCCTGCTGACCTATGCCGTTGCCGCCCTGATGATCGTCGGTGCCGTCATCACCTACAGCATCTATATCAGCGGCCCCGATGACAGGCTGATCATCCTGTCCTTCAGCCTCATGCTGGCCTGCATGTCGACCCTGCTGGGCGCGGCGCGCCAGTTTCGTCTCGGGGTGTCGCCCTTACCGATCATCGGCGTCGCCGCCATCAGCATACCGTTAGAGCGGTTTCTGGCTGATCCGATTCAGAGCGGGATTCCCAAATCGCGGCATGTCTGCTTCCTTCGCGTTCGGAGTGGTGGAGATGGATCATGTCGCGCGCCTACAGCCAGGATTTGCGGGATCG
>NZ_JAZDRM010000075.1:0-2957 GCF_047501495.1 Ancylobacter sp. G4_0304
GTATCCGTCCGGGGGCTGCACTGATGTCAGCTCTTGACAGGATTTCCCGCTTTCCATGCCCATGGCAGGAGTTCGTCGAGCCGGTTGACGGGATGACCGTCGACCATTCGCTGGAGAACGTCGGCGATATAGGCGTAGGGCTCGACGTCATTGAGCTTGGCGGTCTCGATCAGCGAGCAGATGACGGCCCAGCGATGGCCGCCACCGTCGCTGCCGGCGAAGAGATGGTTCTTGCGCCCGAGGGCGACGGGACGGATCGCGCGCTCGACCGGATTGGTGTCGAGTTCGATGCGGCCGTCGTGCAGGAACCGGGTCAGGGCCTCCCAACGGGTGAGCGCATAGCGAATCGCCTCGGCGAGCGAGCTGCGTCCGGGGATCTGCGCGAGCTGGGCTTGCAGCCAGGCGCGCAACTCAGTGACGAGCGGGCGGGAGTGCTGCCGGCGCGCGGCAAGCCGATGGGCCGGCGACTGCCCGCGGAACTGCGCCTCAACGGCATAGAGTTCGCCGATCCGGCGCAGCGCCTCGGTGGCTACCGGCGATCCGGTGGCCTGGGCAACATCATAGAACTTGCGCCGGGCGTGCGCCCAGCAGGCGGCGAGCATGACGTCGCCGTTGCGGGCCAGCGGCTCGAAGCCGGCATAGCCATCGACGTGCAGCACACCGGAGAAGTGCTGGAGATGCGCCGCCGGGCGTTCGGCGCGGCGGTCCGGTGCGAACAGATAGACCGCCGCCGGCGGCTCGGGTCCCGACCAGCCGCGCTGCTCGCGGGCATAGACCCAGAGCCTTCCAGTCTTGGTGCGTCCACGGCCGGGATCGAGCACCGGAACCGGCGTGTCATCGGCGAACAGATGATCGGAAGCGAACACGTCCCGGCACAATCGCTCGTGCAAGGCTTCAAGCCACCAGCAGGCGCCACCGACCCACCCGGCCAGCGTGGAACGTGCCAGATCGACGCCGTGCCGAGCGAAGATCTGCGACTGCCGATACAGCGGCGTGTGATCGCAATATTTGCTGACGAGGACCTGCGCGATCAGCGCCGGCGTTGCCGGACCGCCGGCGATCAGACGCTCGGGCGCCGGCGCCTGCACCACTGTCTCGCACACTCGACAGGCATATTTCGGCCGGGTGATGCGGATCACCCGAAGCTGCGCCGGTACCCAGTCGAGCATCTCGGATTGGCTTTCGCCGATGGCATGAAGCCCGCCGCCGCAGCACGCGCAAACCGCATCCTCGATGTCGAGACGAACGTCCTCGCGGGGCAGATGATCGGGCAGCGGCTTGCGATGAGGCGTGCGTTCCGACGGCAGCTTCGCAGCCGCCGGGCGGCTCTCGCGGATGCGCGCAATATCCGCGTCGAGATCCTCCAGAGCGAGTGCCAGCTGGTCCGGGTCGAGACGCTCGGAGCGCCGACCGAACTGCGCCCGCTGCAGCTTCTTGATGATCGACTGGAGGCGCTCGATCTCACCGTCACGGCTCTCGACGACGCCCGCCATCTCGCGCACCAACTGGTGCAGGAGGCTGATGTCGGAAGGCAAGTTTTCCAGATCGAGCCGCATGGCCGATTCTACTGCAAAACGGCCTCTTACCCAAGCATCAAAGTGTTGATACGGCTACATTTCGGAGGCACTTCATCCCGCCAGAGCGGGCCTCCAGACGCGCTCGGGCGCGCGCCAGTCGATGCCCTCGATCAGCATGGCGAGCTGGGCCGGGGTAAGCGTGATCGAGCCGTCATAACCCGTCATCACCGGCCACGCGAAGGCGCCCTGGTCGATCCGCTTGGTGAACAGGCACAGTCCGTTGCCGTCCCAGAACAGGATCTTGAGCATCGTCGCCTTGCGGCCGCGGAAGGCGAACAGATGGCCCGAGAACGGGTCCTGCTTCAGCGTCTGCTGTACCAGCATGGCGAGCCCATCCATCCCCTTGCGCATGTCGGTGTAGCCCAGCGCCAGATGCACCTTCACGCCGGCGGGAACGATCATCATGGCGCGATCTCCCCACAGCCGGCCTGCGTTCGGACCACAGCCGGATCGCTGCCGATCGGGGCGAAGACGCGCCGCCCATCAGTGAGATCAACCACCATCATGCCGTCGGGCGGCTGCAATAAATCCTGCAGCAGGCGAGCGGCCGGCGTGCCGTCGGTCAGCGCGACGGGCGCCAGCTTCGCGCGCTTTTTCTGCGCCACGCCGAACTGCACCCGCCAGCGGAACAGCAGCCCGGTGACGATGCCGTGCTTGCGCGCCACGCTCGATACGCTAACGCCAGGCTGGTTACTCTCGAGCGCAATAGTGCGCTTCTGCTCGTCGCTGAAGAAGCGCCGGACCGGATGCGGAACGGGTTCCGGATCGCTATTCGTCGGCGCCGTCAACGGGCTTTCGGGGAGCATTTTTCTGGCACTAGTGCCAGCCACCGGCCGGGCGGAGGGATGAAGATGCGCCCGCCAGTCGATCGTGTCCTCGACCGCGTCCAGCCGGTCGCGCCATTTGCGCAGCGATGTGGGCGACAGCTGCAGCGCGGCGGCGTACTCGCGCACGCCCATGCCGCTCCAGTTCATCGCCTCGACATGCATCGCCCAGAACGCCTGCAGGGCGCGGTTGCGCGCGTCCGTGCTCACGCTGAACCGCAGCCGGGCGCGCCTTCTTTGGCGCTTCTCCTGCGCCTCACGGCGCTTTTCCCGGCGCAGTTCCGCTTGATATTCCGCATGCTTACGTGCCGCGTCCTGGCCCGCCAGATAGTTCAGCCAGCGATCGAACGTGCACTTCCAGAGTCCGTGCTGGCGGCAATAGTTCGTCCGGTCGAGACCGCTCTCCCGCCACGCCTCAACGTGAACCCGCCACCAGGACTGACGCGCCGTGTTCTCGAAATGTCTCAAATTCATCGGAGATCCTCCATGCTTCGAAGGAAGCCGACATGCCCCGATTTTGCACTCCACCAATACTGTGCAGAGACCGGACGGATAC
>NZ_JAZDRM010000076.1:0-2814 GCF_047501495.1 Ancylobacter sp. G4_0304
CCCGCCGGGCCCGCGGCCGCATCGCCGCCGAAGCCGCCGAGGATCACCGAGATGAAGCTGCGGTTCATGCCCTTGCACATGATGTAGGACAGGATCGCGCCCGAGGAGCCCACCAGCGCGCCGGTGATGATCAGCGCGGTGTTGCCCAGCGTGAAGCCGATGCCCGCCGCCGCCCAGCCGGAGTAGGAGTTCAGCATCGACACCACGACCGGCATGTCCGCGCCGCCGATCGGGATGATGATCAGCCCGCCGAAGATCAGGCTGGCGATCACGATCAGCCAGAACACGGTGTGGCTCTCGGTCAGCGTCAGCACCACGATCAGCACCACGATCAGCGCGGCGAGGCCGGCATTGATGGCGTGGCGCATCGGCAGCATGATCGGCTTGCCGCTCATATTGCCGTTGAGCTTGGCGAACGCGATCACCGAGCCGGTGAAGGTGATGGCGCCGATGGCGACGCCCAGGCTCATCTCGACCAGCGCCTGGGCATGGATGTGGCCGGGATCGCCGATCCCGAACGCGGCCGGCGCGTAAAGAGCGGCCGCCGCCACCATCACCGCCGACAGGCCCACCAGCGAGTGGAACGCGGCCACCAGCTGCGGCATGTCGGTCATGGCGATCTTGCGGGCGATATAGGCGCCCACCCCGCCGCCAATGGCGAGCCCGCCGATCAGCAGCGCCCAGCCGCCCACACCTGAGGGCGGCGAGGCCGCCAGCGTGGTCAGGATGGCGATGGTCATGCCGACCATGCCGAACAGATTGCCCTGGCGCGAGGTCGCGGGGCTCGACAGCCCGCGCAGCGCCATGATGAACAGCACCCCGGAGACGAGGTACAGCAGCGCGACAATATTGGCGTTCATATCCGCTGCCTCACTTCTTCTTCGAGTACATGGCGAGCATCCGGCTGGTCACCAGGAACCCGCCGAAGATGTTCACGCTCGCCAGGATCAGGCCGAGGAAGCCGAAGCCCCGCGCCCAGCCCGTGCCTTCCGCCACCGTGTCGACGCCGACCGCCAGCAGCGCGCCGACCACGATCACCGAGGAGATCGCGTTGGTCACGCTCATCAAGGGCGTGTGCAGCGCCGGGGTCACCGACCACACCACGTAATAGCCGACGAACACCGCCAGCACGAAGATGGCGAGGCGGAACACGAACGGGTCGATCGCCCCGCCCGTCAGCGTGTGCGCCACCGCGCCCGCGACATCTCCCGCGCCCTGCGCCGCCATCTCGGCATAGGCCTGCGCCGCGTCCGCCGCCTCCCGCGCCACCGCGGCCGCCGCGCGCGCGGCCTCCGCGGCCTGCGCCGGATCCGGCATCGTCGATGGATTGGCCATGCGTCTCTCCCCGTTCTTCCCGGGCCGTCCGGAGACCCGACCCCCTGGGACATGTTCCTTGGGACATGTTCCCTGGGACCCGGCCTCGCGCCGCCCGCCGCCTTGCGCGGTTATCTCAACATCAATGTTCGCTCGCCCCGCCCTGCCGGCGGCGCATGTGTCGTGTGGTTCCGGTCGTCACCGCGCATGCGCGGGCAAAAGCAGGACCGGCTCAGGAAAAGACCGCCCTTATGGCGGGCAGCACCGGAACGGCCGAACCGGAGCGCCGCCCCGGCTGCGGCAGGGAGGCGCGGGCGAGACCCGCTCCTCCGCCACCCCGACCCTCAGGCCGGCGCCACCGATCTCAGGCCGCGCTCGCCGCCGCCGGCGCGAAGTTCGGGTGCACCACCGCACCGTCCTTCGTCAGCAGCGTCGCCTTCACCAGCTCGTCGTCCCACTTCACGGCAAGGCTCTTCGACCCCTTGTCGATCAGCGTCTCGACAAAGGCGTAGAGGTTCTTGGCGTAGAGCTGCGAGGCGGTCGCCGCCAGACGGCCCGGCACGTTGAGATGCCCGACGATCTTCACGCCATTGGCCGTCGTCACCACCTCGCCGGGAACCGCGCCCGCGACATTGCCGCCGCGCTCCACCGCGAGGTCGATCAGGATCGAGCCCGCCTTCATCGACGCCACCATATCCGCTGACACCAGCTTCGGCGCCGGACGGCCGGGGATCAGCGCCGTGGTGATCACGATGTCCTGCTTGGCGATGTGGCTCGCGGTCAGCGCCGCCTGCTTGGCCTGGTACTCCGCCGACATCTGCTTGGCGTAGCCGCCCGCGGTCTCGGCCTGCTTGAACTCCTCGTCCTCCACCGCGATGAACTTCGCGCCGAGGCTCTCCACCTGCTCCTTCGCCGCCGGGCGCACGTCGGTCGCCGACACCACCGCGCCGAGGCGCCGCGCGGTCGCGATCGCCTGAAGGCCGGCGACCCCGGCACCCATCACGAACACCCGCGCCGCCGGCACCGTGCCCGCCGCCGTCATCATCATCGGGAACGCCCGGCCGAACTCGGAAGCCGCGTCCACCACCGCGCGATAGCCGGCAAGGTTCGCCTGGCTTGACAGCACGTCCATCACCTGCGCGCGGGTGATGCGCGGCATCAGCTCCATCGCGAACAGGCTGGTCCCGGTCGCCGCGATCTCGCCGAGCGCCGTCTCATTGCCGTAGGGATCGGCGATCGCGATCACCAGCGCGCCGGGCTTGGCGCCCTTCAGCGTCGCCGCCTCCGGACGGCGCACGCCGAGCACGACATCCGCCCCGGCCACCGCCGCGGCGTTATCCGCCGCGATCGAGGCCCCGACCGCCTCGTAATCCGCGTCCGACACCCCCGACGCCAGACCCGCCCCCGACGCCACAACAACCTCGGCACCAAGACCGACAAACCGCTTCACCGTCTCAACCGAACCCGAAACACGGGGCTCAACCAAAACGTCTTCGTGCA
>NZ_JAZDRM010000077.1:0-1919 GCF_047501495.1 Ancylobacter sp. G4_0304
TGTTGATTTCCGCGAAGAACTGACCCTGGATTTCCACTGAGAATTGACCCGGGCTGATGGTGGTCGGCGGTCAGGTGGCGGTCAAGTTTCGTGGCTTCTCCCTGGTGGGTTTGGGTGGCTTTGCCGAACTGCTCTTGAAGCGGAAGCTGTCGTTGCCGGTCTCGAGGATATGGCAGTGATGGGTGAGCCGGTCGAGCAGGGCTGTGGTCATCTTGGCGTCACCGAAGACCGTGGCCCATTCCGAGAAGCTGAGATTGGTGGTGATGACCACGCTGGTGCGCTCGTAGAGCTTGCTCAGCAGGTGGAACAACAAGGCGCCGCCCGAGCTGCTGAACGGCAGGTAGCCGAGCTCATCGAGGATGACGAGGTCGGCATGGACGAGGCGGCCGGCGATCTGACCGGCTTTGCCCTGGGCCTTCTCCTGTTCGAGGGCGTTGACGAGCTCGATGGTGGAGAAGAAGCGGACCCGCCTGTGATGATGCTCCACAGCGTGGACGCCAAGAGCTGTGGCGATATGGGTCTTGCCAGTGCCTGGCCCTCCGATCAGGACGACGTTGTGCGCATCGTCGAGGAACTCGCAGCGATGGAGCTGGCGCACGAGCGCCTCGTTTACCTCGCTGCTGGCGAAGTCGAAGCCAGCGAGGTCGCGATAGGCTGGGAAGCGCGCGGCCTTGATCTGGTAGGCGGTTGATCGCACCTCCCGCTCGGCGGTCTCGGCCTTCAGGAGTTGCGAGAGGATCGGCGTGGCCGTCTCGAAGGCGGGAGATCTCTGTTCGGCCAGCTCGATGACGGCTTGTGCCATACCGTGCATCTTGAGGCTGCGCAGCATGATGACAATGGCCCCGCTGGCCGGATCATGACGCATGGCGCGCCTCCCTGGCCCGACGCAGGGCGTCATAGCGTTCGACATTGGCTTGAGGCTCGGTGGTCAGTGTAAGGGCGCCAGGAGCTGGGATCGTTGGCGTGCTCAGCGGTGTACCGTCGATCAGCCGGTGTAGCAGGTTGAGAATGTGGGTCTTGGTCGGCACGCCGGCTTGCAGAGCGAGTTCGACGGCAGTGAGCACGACCTGCTCGTCATGCTGGAGGACCAGGGACAGGATCTCCACCATCTCGCGGTCACCGCCCGGTCGCTTGAGCAGATGCTGCTGCAGGGTTCGGAAGGCCGGCGGCATCTCGGCGAAGGGGGCGCCGTTGCGCAGGGCGCCGGGCTTGCGCTGGACCACGGCCAGATAATGCCGCCAGTCATAGACGGTCCGGCTCTGGCGATCATGGGAGCGCGCGAACACCCTTTGATGCTCGCAGATCGCCTGCCCCTCGGCGACGACGACGATCCGGTCGGGATAGACCCGCAGGCTCACCGGGCGATTGGCGAAGGAGGCCGGCACGCTGTAGCGATTGCGCTCGAGATGGACGAGGCAGGTCGGGGAAACGCGCTTGGCGTGCTCGACGAAGCCGTCGAACGGCCGCGGCATCGGCATCAGGTGGCGGATCTCCTCAGCCCACACATCGGCGATCGAGCCGGGTTGCGAGCCGTGCCCGGTCTGCGACCACAGCTCCCGGCACCGGGTCTCCAGCCACTCGTTCAAGGCCTCCAGCGAGGGGACGTTCGGCAGAGGTTGCCAGAGCCGATGACGGGCATCCTGGACGTTCTTCTCGATCTGCCCCTTCTCCCAGCCGGAGGCCGGGTTGCAGAACTCCGCCTCGAACAGGAAGTGGCTCACCATGGCCGAGAAGCGGATGTTGACCTGGCGCTCCTTGCCGCGGCCAACCTTGTCGACGGCGGTCTTCATGTTGTCGTAGATGCCCCGCCGCGGCACGCCGCCCAGCACCCGGAAGGCGTGGTTATGGGCGTCGAACAGCATCTCGTGAGTCTGGAGCAGGTAGGCTCGAAGCGTGAAGGCGCGGCTGCAGGACAGCTT
>NZ_JAZDRM010000078.1:0-1378 GCF_047501495.1 Ancylobacter sp. G4_0304
CGGCAAAGCCACCCAAACCCACCAGGGAGAAGCCACGAAACTTGACCGCCACCTGACCGCCGACCACCATCAGCCCGGGTCAATTCTCAGTGGAAATCCAGGGTCAGTTCTTCGCGGAAATCAACAGCGCGGCACGCGCTGGCAGCGCTTAGGCGTTTGGAGGGTGGTTTTACACAATGAAGAATCGCTCGGTCCTTAGGTTCTAGATCAACTTTGGGCGGCCGGAAGTGCCCGCATCCAGAACTAGGTTATCGAAGCCTGCACAACAGGGGTGGGGGCGCATTGCTGCCGCTCCCAACGTCCGCTTCTAGGTGAAGACACAGTTTACCTAAATGTCTGATTTGGCAGCGCAAAGCCGACGTCGCCGAAAGCGCATTGGAGTGGCAGCTATGGGGTGGGACCGCCACAGTTTTCACTCGTGGCGGCCTTCTTCGAACGCCTGCGTTCCCTTCGCCTTCCAAAGGCCGCGCGCCTGTTCGCTCTCGCCACTTCTGAGCTTGTTCGCCATCCAGAGCAGCGCGCCATAGATCACGGCGCGGTCATCGCCGGTCAGCTCGACGACGCCCGACTTGACGACGAGCCCGCCGAGTTCGATGAGATGCCGCGTCCGCTTGCGGCGCTCGACCTGCCAGTCGCGCATGTCATGCCGCGCCCGTGCCGCCTGATGGCGAGTGCGGGCCGCTTGGTTGCGCCGGAGCGCTGACATCGTTGCCGTCAGATGCCCCTGCAGATCGGCGTGCCCTTCCTTGAAAGAACGCCGCGCCCCGTCGCGCCCACGCCTCCTTCCGTCCGGGGTCCTTGGTCTCCGCCAGCACCAGCAGCGCGCCGGCCAATTCCTCCGCCGTGAGCGCGTCGGCGCCGGTGACAATCACCAGATCGCCCAGTTGCTGTATCTTTCGGGTCTTGAGCTCTCGTGCCTTGTCCTCAAGTGCCTTCAGCTCCGCGTCGAAGTCCCGTGGTTTGCGCATCGTCCTCTCCATCAGCAGTCGATGGAGTAATGATAGTTGAGCGTGTTCGCCATGGCTGTAATGTTGCCGGAACAGACTGGGATGGGCTCGTCGCTCCCGAGATTTTTTCGAGGGAGGGCGCGCTTATACGTCGTTCCGACGTTCGCTTCGCCGTGGTGATGTTCGGATCGCGATGGCGATCTATCATCTTCACGTCAAGGTCATCGGCCGCAAGGCCGGCTCCAGCGCGGTCGCGTCCGCGGCATACCGTTCGGCCTCAAGGCTGCGCGATGACCGGATCGATCGCGTCCAGGACTTCTCCAGCAAGCGCGGTGTCGTGCATTCCGAAGTGCTGCTGCCTGACGGGGCGCCCGAGGTGTGGCGCGACCGCGAACGGCGCTGGAACGATGTCGAAGCCTTCGAGCTGCGCA
>NZ_JAZDRM010000079.1:0-1374 GCF_047501495.1 Ancylobacter sp. G4_0304
GGATCGTGTCCCATCGGGTGGTGTAACTGAGCCGTTTTCCATCGGGTCGCGCCGATATGGTCGGCGTACTCAGGCCACCATGTTGGGCAGCCCGGGGACGGTGGCATCATCGCCGATGGCGGCGATGGTTTCCAGCGTCATGTAGCGGGAGCGCTGGACCGCCCATTCGTCGTTCTGTTCCAGCAGGATCGCACCGACGAGCCGGATGATGGCGTCTTCGTTGGGGAAGATGCCGACGACCTCGGTGCGCCGCTTGATCTCGCCGTTGAGCCGTTCGAGCGGATTGGTGCTGTGGAGCTTGGCCCGGTGCTGGGCCGGGAAGCTCATGTAGGCGAGCACATCCGCTTCGGCGTCATCCATGAGGGCGGCGAGCTTGGCCATCCTCGGCCTGACCTGGTCGGCGACGGTGCGCCACTGCCGCCGCGCCGCTTCGGCGTCGTTCTGGGCGAAGGCGGTGGCGATGAAGGCGGAGACCACCCGGCGGCCGTTCCTGCCGGCGTGCGCCAGGGCGTTGCGCATGAAATGGACGCGGCAGCGCTGCCATGTCGCTGTCAGAACCTTGGCGACCGAAGCCTTGATGCCTTCGTGCGCGTCGGAGATCACCAGCTTGACCCCGCGCAGGCCCCGCCGGGCGAGCTTGCGCAGGAAGGCGGTCCAGAATGTCTCGGCCTCCGACGGGCCGATGTCCATGCCGAGCACTTCGCGCCGACCGTCGCTGTTGACGCCGACCGCGACGATCACAGCCACCGAGACGATGCGCCCGTTCTGCCGAACCTTCAGGTAGGTGGCGTCGATCCAAAGGTAGGGCCAGTCGCCTTCGATCGGGCGGTCGAGGAAGGCCTTCACCCGTTCGTCGATCTCTTCGCACAGGCGGCTGACCTGGCTCTTGGAGATGCCGCTCATGCCAAGCGACTTGACCAGATCGTCGACCGAGCGGGTCGAGATGCCCTGGATGTAGGCCTCCTGGATGACGGCGGTGAGCGCCTTCTCGGCCATCCGGCGCGGTTCCAGGAAGCTCGGAAAGTAGCTGCCGGTGCGAAGCCGCGGGATGCGCAGTTCGACGGTGCCTGCTCGGGTCTCCCAATCGCGCTCACGGTATCCGTTGCGCTGCGCCAGACGATCCTTGCTCTTCTCACCCCATTCGGCCCCGGTGTGGGCGCCGATCTCCAGCTCCATCAGGCGCTCGGCGGCGAAGCCGATCATCTCGCGCAGGACATCGGCGTCGGGGCTCTTCTCCACGAGCGCCCGCAGGCTCATCATCATGTCGGTCATCGGTGGTTCCTCGGTCGGGTTGGTTCTCGCAACTCCGACCATACCGGCGTTCCGTCGATGGCCACCTTCTCCTCAGCTACACCACCCTACGGGACACGATCC
>NZ_JAZDRM010000007.1:0-140345 GCF_047501495.1 Ancylobacter sp. G4_0304
GCCACGGGCCGGATGGAGCGCACCGGGCGTGCCGCTTCCCCCCGCGCGCCGGCAAACCGTCGCGGCAGCACCAGCGTGAAGGTGCTGCCCTCGCCTGGCACGCTGTCGAGCCGGATCTCGCCGCCGAGCAGGCCGGCGAGCTCCAGCGAGATCGACAGGCCGAGCCCGGTGCCGCCATAGCGCCGGTCGATGGTGCCGTCGGCCTGCCGGAACGCCTCGAAGATCGCCTCCTGCTGGTCCTCGGCGATGCCGATGCCGGTATCGGCGACGGCGAGCACGATCCGGTCCTCGCCTTCGGGCGCGACGCGCAGAACGACCTCGCCGCTCTCGGTGAACTTCACGGCGTTGGACAGGAAGTTCTTGAGCACCTGTTCCAGCCGCTGCGGATCGGTCTCGAACGCCTCGGGAGCGCCCGCCGCCAGCTCGGCGCGCACGGTGATGCCCTTCTGCGCACCCTGCGGCTCGAAGGAGCGGATCAGCTTGTCCAGCAGCGGACCAAGCGCCACCGCCTGCGGCTGGAGGTCGAGCTTGCCGGCCTCGATCTTGGAGAGGTCGAGAATGTCGTTGATCAGCGTGAGCAGATCGGTGCCGGAGCTCTCGATGACCCGGGCGAAGCTGACCTCCTCCTCGCTGAGATGGCCGCTGCGATTTTCCCCCAGCAGCCGCGCCATGATCAGCAATGCGTTCAGCGGCGTGCGCAGCTCGTGGGACATGTTGGCGAGGAATTCCGACTTGTAGCGGCTCGCCGTCTCCACTTCCTGGGTCTGGCGCTGCAGCGCGGCCTGCGCGCCGGCGAGTTCGTCACGCTGGACTTCCAGAAGCTGGGTCTGCTCCTCCAGATGCGCGTTGGTCTCCTCCAGCTCGGCCTGCTGCAGCTCCAGCCGGCGCTGCGATTCCTGGAGCTGGCGGCTCTGTTCCTCCAGCTCCTCATTGCTGGCGGCAAGCTCCTCGCCATGGGCGCGCAATTCCTCGGACTGGCGCCGGGTCTCCTCCAGCAGCTCCACCAGCCGCGCCCGATACTGAGCCGAGCGCAGCGCGACGCCGACGGGAGCGCCGATGCGCTCCATCAGCTCGATGATGTCCCCGGAGACCGCGCCGGGAAAGCCGAGCTCGATCACCCCGTTCACCGCCTCGTCCTGAAGGGTCGGAGCGATCAGCAGCGAGGACGGCTTCCCGGAGCCCAGCGCCGAGCCGAAATAGAGGTAGTTGTCAGGCACCTCCTTCAGCACGAGGCTGCGGCCGCTGGCGATCACCCGCCCGATGAGACCATCGCCGCGATCGACGCGCAGCGGCACCGGCGCGTCGGCCGGCACGCCATAGCTCGCCACGCGGGCGAACACTTCGCCCTCGCGCACGAAGAACGCCGCCGCCTGCGCGCCGAGGCGCTCGGCCAGGAAGGTGGCGATGCGTTCGCCCAGCACCTGTAGCGTCAGGTCGCCCATCATCTGGCGGGCGAGGTCGACCTGCGCGGATTGCAGCCATTCCTCGCGCTGCACCGCGAGCTTGTTGCGGATGAACTGGAAGCCGATGCCGGCTAGCATCCAGATCGTCACCACGCCCATGGCGCGATTCCGGAAGGCGACCGACGGGTCGATGCCCGGCCGGTCGACCATATAGCCGATGACGATGAGCACGGTCACCAGCAGCGCGGCGACCGGCGGCACGAGGGTGCGGCGGGCGAGATAGGCGAGGACCGAGGGGATCAGATAGACGATCCACACCGCCGTTCCCAAGGGGACCAGCAGGTCGACGACGAAGACGGCCGATATCAATGCAAGCAGCAGAAAATACAGAAGAAGTTCGCTAGTCTTGTCTTTGTACGTCGTCATCTCGCCCGAGCGCCATCTTCATGCAAGGACGGCGGGAGAAACCCGCAACGCGCCACCGCAGGTCCGATATGTCGTGACCTGCGACCGCCCGCTGCCCACCCCGCCGCAACCGCCAAAACGCGCAGTCCGGGAAAAGGTTCCGCCTGTCGATAATTTACTTTCAGACGCCCGGCTCCGGCGAAATGTCCCGCCGCTCCGCCGCCCGGGAGAAGGGGGCCTGTGCGTCGAGGTCGACAAGGCCGGCGCGATCGCCGCCAAGCCTCGCGGGCGGCGCGGATCGGTGTATCGTCCGCATGACGGGGCGTGTGCGCCCGGCCGCTGACGCGAGGATGTCGATGACCAAGAAGGACTGGCGCCGGCTGCGCAACATCTCGGCTGGCCTGCTCGCCGCTCTGCTGGCCGCCTTCACCGCCTATATGTGGCTGCGCACGCGCTGAAGCGCGGTCACGGGGCCGGCACGCGCGGCGCCCCGTCGGCTTTCAGGCTGCTTTTTCGTGGAACCGGCCGAAGCCGGAGGCTAGACTCAGCGCAACAGGGCGGAACCGGTACGGTCCCGCCGCGATGGGAGGTCACGATGAACGCACTCCAGAGATTCAGCCTTCCGGTCGCCGTGCTGCTGGTGATGGCGGCCGGCGCGCCAGCGATGGCGCAGGACCTTCCGCCCGGCGGCGGCAATGGCGGCAGCCTCGGCCCCGCGCTTCCCGACCCGAATATCCTGCCGCCGCCCGAGGGCGACCCGATTCCCCCCGCGCCCATGACCGGCGAGACCGTGCCCCCGCCCGGCCCGCCGCCGGAAGGCCCGGCGGCGAAGATCAAGCTCCCGGACTGCGCGCCGCCGGCCTGCGGCACGCCGCAGATCATGGCCGAGTAGCGCGAACCGGCCCGGCGGGGCCCGCCCCCGCCGTGATGAAGCGACAGGCAGGACATGAGCGAGCACGACACTTCCCCGGCGGCCACGCGGGCACTGGCGACGCGGGCACTTGATGGCGTGCGCGTGCTCGACCTCTCCCGCGTGCTGGCCGGCCCCTGGGCCACGCAGATGCTCGGCGATCTTGGCGCCGACATCATCAAGATCGAGAAGCCGGGCGCGGGCGACGACACCCGCGGCTGGGGCCCGCCCTGGCTGAAGGACGGCGAGGGCAGCGACACGCGCGAGAGCGCCTATTTCCTCTGCGCCAACCGCAACAAGCGCTCGGTCACCATCGACATGGCGAGCCCGCAGGGGCAGGCGCTGATCCGCCGGCTGGCGCAGACCAGCGATGTGGTGGTCGAGAATTTCAAGGTCGGCGGCCTGAAGCGCTACGGGCTCGATTATGAAAGCCTGTCCGCGCTCAACCCGCGCCTTATCTATTGCTCGATCACCGGCTTCGGACAGGACGGGCCGGAGGCGTCCCGCGCCGGCTATGATTTCATGATCCAGGGCATGGCCGGGCTGATGTCGGTCACCGGGCATCCCGACACCGAGCCGCAGAAGATCGGCGTCGCGCTGGTCGACGTGCTCACCGGGCTGCACGCCACCATCGCGATCCTCGCCGCGCTGGAGGCGCGGCACCGCAGCGGGCGCGGGCAATATATTGATCTCGCGCTGTACGACGTCGCCATGGCGAGCCTCGCCAACCAGGCGCTGAACTATCTGGTCGGCGGCACCGCGCCGCGCCGGCTCGGCAACGCCCATCCCAACATCGTGCCCTATCAGGCGTTCGAGACCGCTGACGGCCATCTGATCCTCGCGGTCGGCAATGACGCGCAGTTCGCCCGGTTCTGCCGACTTGCGGGGCTGGCCGAGACCGCCGCCGATCCGCGCTTTTCCACCAATGCCGGGCGGGTCGCCCATCGCGAGGCGCTGGTCCCGCTGGTGGCGGCCGCCTTGAAGACGCAGACCACGGCGGAATGGCTCGCCATGCTCGACACGGCGGGAATTCCCGCCGGGCCGATCAACAACGTCGCGCAGGCTTTCGCCGAGCCGCAGGCGCTGGCGCGCGGCCTCGCGCTCGCCCTGCCCCACGCCAGCGGCGGCCTCGCCCCCGGCGTGCGCAGTCCGTTGCGGCTCAGCGACAGCCCGATGGACGAGGCGAGCGCCCCGCCCCTGCTCGGCCAGCACACTGACGAGGTGCTTGGCGCGCTGCTCGGCCTGGGCGAACCGGAACGCGCGGCGCTGCGGGCGGCAGGGGTCATCTGAGCGCGGCCCTTCCATATTGGCAGGGAATGTGATCCTTTTTCCAAAATTGGCGCCCTAACGGAAGGTATCGATGGAACGCCTCGACTGCGACCGCATGTTCGTGGCGGTGCTGGACGGCGGCAGCTTCGCCAGCGCCGCGCAGCGGCTCGGCACCAGCAGCGGGCAGGCCTCCAAGCTGGTGTCGCGGCTGGAGGCCGAGCTCGGCATCCAGCTCATCAAGCGCACCACCCGCGCGCTCGCGCCCACCGAGGTCGGCCTCGCCTATTACGAACGCATCAAGCCGCTGCTCGACGAGTTCGATGCACTCGACGCCTCGGTGCGCAACGCCTCCGGCGCCCCCGCCGGCCGGCTGCGCCTGACCGCGCCGATGTCGTTCGGCACGCTCCAGCTCACCCCGGCCTTGCTCGATTTCGCCCGCGCCTTCCCGGATATCCAGCTCGATGTCAGCTTCTCCGACCGCGTGGTGAATCTGGTGGACGAAGGTTTCGACGCCGCCATCCGTATCGGCACCCCCGGCGACAGCAGCCTGATCGCCCGGCGGCTGTGCGACATGCGCCTCGTGCTGGTCGCCGCCGATGGCTATCTGGAGCGGCGCGGCGTTCCGGCGGAACCCGGCGATCTCGTCGGCCATGACTGCATCCTCGACACCAATCTGCGCGACCTGCCGAACTGGCCGTTCCGCCTGCCGGGGCAGCCCGCGCCGGTGACGGTCGCGGTGGCGGGCCGGCTGCGCTTCTCCTCGGGCGAAGCGTGCCTGGCGGCGGCCGAAGCCGGGCTCGGCATCGCCTATCTGCCGAGCTTCATCGCCGGGCCGAGCCTGCGCGCGGGCACGGTGCGGCGGCTGCTTGCGGATCTCGAAGGGCCGCCGCACGGGCTCTATGCGCTCTATCCGCCGAGCCGGCACCTGGCGCTGAAAGTGCGGGTGCTGGTCGATTTCCTCGCCACCTGCTACCGCGGCGCCCCGATCTGGGATCAGGGCTGGTAGCGCTCACGCGGTGCCGAGCAGCACCACGCCGGCGATCAGCACGGCGCAGCCGATGAGGCGCCACACACCCACGCGCTCTCTCAGGACGACCATTCCCAGAAGGGCGCCAAGCATCATCGACATTTCCCGCATCGGCGCCACCACGCTGACCGGGGCGCCCATGTCGAGCGCGAACAGCACCAGAATATAGGAGAGCGGGGAGAGCAGCCCGACCCCGACCGCCAGCCGCCAATGGCCGCGCATCGTCGCCGCGAACCGGGCGGGCCGGGCCAGCGCCACCGGCGCCAGCAGCACAAGGCGCACCAGATTGGCGAACCAGTCGAGCAGCACCGGCGCGAGGCCGAGATGGCGCACCGCATAGGCGTCGATCACGGTATAGGTCGCGATCAGCGCCCCGGTCAGCCCGCCCCAGCGCACGCCGCGCAGGCCTTCCGGTCGGCGGAAGGCGGCGAGCTCGCCCTGCGTCGAGATCAGGCCGATGCCGGCGACCACCGTGAGCAGCCCGATGATGCCGCCCGCCGTCGCCGGCTCGCCGAGAAACAGCAAGGCGAAGCTGGCCGAGAGCAACGGCCCGCTGCCGCGCGCTACCGGATAGACCACCGAGAAATCCGCGACCTGGTAGCCGCGCTGCAAGCACAGGCTGTAGCCGAGATGCACGAGGCCGCTGGCGAGGGTCGCCGCCAGCATCGCCGCGTTCCAGCCGGCGCCGCCGCCGGCCAGCAGCCAGCCGACCCACGGCGCATAGGCAAGGCACGCGATCAGCGTCGAAGCGAGGACGAAGGCCGGGCCGGCGCTGGCCGCGCGCTTGGCGAGCAGGTTCCACAGGGCATGGACGAACGCCGCCCCGACGACGAGGACAAGGGGAAGAAACGACACGAGACCTCCTTGATGCCCGCGACGGGCATCGGATTGCCTCGACATCTCCTCCTCTGGGCTTTTGTCCCTCGGGTGCAGCCGCGACGGGGTCGCCGCGGTGTCCGCAACGCTCGGTCCAGCGGCGGCACGCGCCCGGAACCCTAGTTGCCACTCAGTCGATGTGCCCGATATAGCCGGTCGGGCGCCGCTGAGAAAGAGCGCGGCCCGGCGGACACAGGTCCGGGTCAAACGTTTTATCTTCCTTCAGGTCATGTATTGCCGACCCGCCCCCGGCAGGCTACGAGCCCCTTCCGATCGGGAGAAACCCGACCGACAGCCACGCGTTCTCGATTCGACGGGCCGCAGACGGCCGACAGGAACCCTCACCGCCATGGCGACCGACACGGCCGGGCAGACCAGGCCCGGCTCCATTCCGCTCTCCGCCTATGGTCATCTGCTCACCATCTATCTGGTGTGGGGCGGCGGCTATCTGGCGGTGAAGGTCGCGCTGTCCGGCCCCGCCGTGCTCACCGTCTTCCAGCTTCAGAGCGTGCGCATGTGGTGTGCGACGGCGCTGCTCGCCGGCCTCGCCGCGTTCCGCCATGGCTGGCCGGGCCGGCCGGCGCCGCGTGACCTGCTGGTCTGCGCCGCGAGCGGCCTTCTGATGTGGGTGGCCGGCAACGGGCTGGCGACGCTCGCCTCGCGCCATGCCGCCTCCAGCTTCATCGTCATGGCCATGGGCGCGATCCCGCTATGGAGCTGCGTGCTCGACCTGCTGATCGAACGGGCGATCCCCGGCCCGCGCCTGATCTTCGGGCTGGTTCTGGGCCTGTTCGGCCTGTTCCTCGTGGTCGCGCCGGCGCTTTTCAGCAGTACGACCGCGATCATCGAGCCGGGCTTCGCCGAATTCACCGTGCTGGTACTGATCGGCGCCGGCACCAGCTGGTCGCTCGGCACCATCGTGCAGCGCCCGCTGGCCGGACGCATGCACTCGGAGTGGGCGGCGGCGTTCCAGATGCTGGCCGCCTCGGTGGCGCTGACGGTTCTGGTCACCACTGAGGCCGCGCCGCTGCCGGAAATGCCGGGCCTGCGGCAATGGCTGGCCATCGGCTTCCTGATCGTGTTCGCCTCTGTGATCGGGCTGACCTCCTATCTGCGGGTGCTGCGGGTGTTCAGCCCGGTGATCGCCACCACCTTCGCCTATGTGAACCCGATCGTCGGCGTGCTGGCGGGCTGGGCGATCCTGGGCGAGGAGCCGGCGCCGCTGTCGCTGGCCGGGCTCGTCACCGTGCTGGCGAGCATCGCCATCGTGCTGTCGCGACGGCGTTGAACGCGCGACGTTTTTTACAACTCCAATCTAGGCAGCCGCCCGGATGACGTTCTACTGTCTACGACCAAGGGCGTAGCAAGGCGGAGACGGCTGACCGAAGCAGGATGGACGGCGCCGTTTTCGGACGCTGCATCCGCCCGGCCCGCCCCTCACCGGCACGCCCGGTCGCGAGGGGGGCGGCATGGACCAGCATACCGTGCATTCAGTGCTCGCGCCGGCCTCGCCGGCAGAGATCGCCAGCTGGCCGCCCGGCCATGCCTGGCTCGCCGGCGGCACCTGGCTGATGTCGGAGCCGCAGATCGGCGTCGACACCTTCGTCGACCTCAACGCCTTCGCATGGCCGGACCTGATCGCGAGCGAGGCCGGCCTCGACATTGCCGCCACCTGCCCGATCGGCGTGCTGGGCGACTTCAAGGCCCCGCCCGGCTGGACCGCCGCGCCACTGCTGCGGGCCTGCGTCCATGCGCTGCTGATGTCGTTCAAGGTCGCCCATGTCGCCACCGTCGGCGGCAATATCTGCATGTCACTGCCGGCCGGGGCGATGGTCTCGCTCACTGTGGCGCTGGAGGCGCGCTACACGCTGTGGCCGCGCGGCGGCGAGGCACGCACCGTGCTCGCGCGGGATTTCGTGACCGGCAACCATGCCAATGTGCTGGCGCCGGGCGAATTGCTGCGCGCGATCCATATCCCCGCCGCCGCGCTGGAGCGACGCGCCGCGATGCGCCGGGCCTCGCTCACCAAGCTCGGCCGCTCGGCGGCCCTGATCATCGGCACCGCGGGCGCGGCGGGCGACCTCTTGCTGACCATCACCGCCGCGACGCCGCACCCGGTGCAACTCGCCTTCGCGGCTCCGCCCACGGCACGGGAGCTGCGCGAGGCCATCGCCGCCGCCGTGCCGGAGGATGGCTGGTTCGACGATGTGAACGGCACGCCGGCCTATAAGCGGCACCTCACCACTCATTTCGCGGAAGAGATCCGCGCCGAACTCGCGGGGGCGGGGAGCCTGTCATGAGCTTCACCATTGACGGGCGGGTCGTCACCGCCGAACCGAAACCCGGCCAGTGCCTGCGCACCTTCCTGCGCGAGACCGGGGTGTTCGGCGTGAAGAAGGGCTGCGATGCCGGCGATTGCGGCGCCTGCACCGTCTGGCTCGACGGCAAGCCGATCCATTCCTGCCTGATGCCCGCCTTCCGCGCCAAGGGCCGCGAGGTCACCACCATCCAGGGCCTCGCCGATGGCGACGGCCTGCACCCGGTTCAGCAGGCGTTCCACGAGGCGCAGGCGTTCCAGTGCGGATTCTGCGCCGCCGGCATGATCATGACCGTCGCCGCGCTGGACGAGGAACAGCGCGCCGACCTGCCGCGCTATCTCAAGGGCAATCTGTGCCGCTGCACCGGCTACCGCGCCATCGAGGACGCGGTGCACGGCCGGCGCGCGACGCAGGACGACGTGGCGGGGGAAGCCTGCGGGGCGAGCCTCGCCAACCCGTTCAGCATGGGCATCGTCACCGGCCACGCGCATTACACAATGGATGTCGCGGTCGAGAACCTGCTGCACCTGAAAGTGCTGCGCTCGCCCCACGCCCATGCCCGCATCCTGTCGATCCGCCGCGACAAGGCACTGGCGATTCCCGGCGTGATCGAGGTGTTCACCTTCGAGGACGTACCGCGCAAGCTCTACAGCACCGCGACCCACGAGGACCATCTGGTCGACCCGGACGACACCTACATACTCGACAATGTCGCCCGTTTCGTCGGCCAGCGCATCGCCGCCGTGGTCGCCGAGACCGAAGCGGCCGCCGAGGCCGGCTGCCGGGCGCTGGAGGTCGAGTACGAGATCTTGCCCGCCGTGTTCGATCCGCTCGCGGCGATGGCGGACGACGCGCCCATCCTCCACGACAAGGGCAACGAGGCCAAGGGCAACATCTACGTCACCATCAAGGGCGAGGTCGGCTCGGTGGAGCGCGGCTTCGAGCAGGCCGACATGGTGCACGAGCACACCTATTCGACCTCGCGCGTCCAGCACGCGCATCTGGAGACCCATGGCTCCATCGCCTGGCGCGGCGAGGACGGGCGGCTACATGTGCGCACCTCGACGCAGGCGCCGTTCATCACCCACAAGAAGCTCTGCTATTTGTTCGGCATCTTCCCGCACGACCTCCATGTCTTCACCGAGCGTGTCGGCGGCGGCTTCGGCGGCAAGCAGGAGATGATCTCCGAAGATCTGTGCCTGCTGGCCACGATGAAGCTGGGCCGGCCGGTGAAATGGGAATTCACCCGCGAGGAGCAGTTCATCGGCGCCACGACGCGCCACCAGATGACCACGCGGGTGAAGCTCGGCGCGAAAGCCGACGGCACGCTCACGGCGCTGGATATCCAGGTCGTGTCCAACACCGGCGCCTATGGTGGCCATGGCGGCGAGACGCTGGGCGCCGCGCTCGGTTCCCCGCCCGCCGCCTATCGCTGCCGCAACAAGAAGGCGGTCGGCCACGCGGTCTACACCAACATGGTGCCCGGCGGCGGTTTTCGCGGCTATGGCGCCTCGCAGACCAGCTTCGCCATCGAATGCGCCATCGACGACCTCGCGGCCAAGCTCGGTATCGACCCGTTCACCATGCGCCGCAAGAACATGATCGGCCCCGACGACGTGATCGAATCGGTGTGGAGCGACCCGACCGATGTCGCCTTCGGCAGCTACGGCCTCGACCAGTGCCTCGACATGGTGGAGAGCGAGCTGGCGGGCGGCGGCGGATGGGAGAAGCCCGAGGGCGACGACTGGCTGGAAGGCACCGGCATCGCGTTCTCCATGCTGGAATCCGGCCCGCCGACCGAGCACCGCTCCGGCGGTCAGATGAGCCTGAGGCCGGACGGCTCCTATCATCTGGCCATCGGCTCCACCGAGATGGGCAACGGCTCGGTGACCTCGCACCGCCAGATCGCCGCCGCCTTGCTCGGCACGCGAGCGGACAACATCGCGATCATCAACGCCGATACCGATCTCACGCCCTACGACACCGGCACCTTCGCCTCCACCGGCACCGTGGTTGCCGGGCAGGCGGTGGAGCTGACCGCGCGGGCGCTGCGGGCGAGCATCCTCGCCTATGCCGCGCGGCGCACCCACACCGCGCCGGAGGACTGGACGCTGACCGACGGCGCGGTGGAGAGCGGCAATACGCGGATCGAGCTGACCGAGCTCTACCGGCTCGGCACGCTGGCCGGCCACCGCTTCGAGGCCAAGCGCAAGGCCTATCTTTCCCCGCGCACCGTCGCCTTCAACGTGCAGGGCATCCGCCTCGCGGTACATCGCATCACCGGCGAGATCCGCATCCTGCACAGCGTGCATGCCGCCGATATCGGCCGGCTGATCAACCCGCTGCAATGCCGTGGGCAGATCGAGGGCGCGGTGGCGATGGGGCTGGGCTGGGCGCTGACCGAGCACATGGTCCACGACGCGAACGGGCGGATGCTCAATCCGGCGCTGCGCAACTACCACATCCCCGCCTTCGCCGACATTCCGCGCACCACGCTGCTGTTCGCCGACACCTACGACACGATCGGCCCGCTCGGCGCCAAGGCGCAGGGCGAATGCGCGATCAACTGTGTCGCGCCCGCCGTCTCGAACGCGCTGCGCGACGCCACCGGCATCCGCTTCGACACCCTGCCCTTCGCGCCCGACCGGGTGTTCGACAAGTTTCCCGCGCCGGAACCCGCATCGTGAGCGAGGCCGGGGAAGCTGCGGCGAGGAACCGCGGGGCGGGAGAGAGCGAGGCGGAAGGCGCCGTCACCATCGTCACCCAGACTCGCGTCCTGCCGGGGCGCGAGGCGGAGTTTTCGCTCTGGCAGAAGGAGACCGGCGCGGTGGTCGCCGGCTTTCCCGGCTTCATCGAGCAGCAGATCAACCCGCCCGCCCCGCCGGCGCAGGTCGACTGGGTGATCCTGCAGCGCTTCGCCTCGACAAAACAGGCCACCGCCTGGCTGAACTCGGCGGAGCGGCTTGCCCGCGTCGCCGGCATCCAGCCCGCGCTTTCGGGCAGCGATGACGTGCATCTGGTGCGCGACGGCGCCGCCGGCGTGCTGCCCTCCCCGGTCTCGGCGGTGATCTCCACGCGCGTGAAGCCGGGGCGCGAGGCCGCCTATCGTGCGTGGGAGCAGCGCATCGCCGCGGCGCAGAGCCGGGCGCCGGGATTCCAGGGCTATCGCTTCGAGCCGCCGATCCCCGGCGTGCAGGAGGACTGGCTCTCGATCCTGCGCTTCGACACCGAAGAGCACCTCCAGGGGTGGTTCGCCTCGCCGGAACGGCTCGCCCTGCTCAAGGAGGCCGACGCCTTCACCGAGGAATTCCACGCCCGCGTGGTGCGCACCGGCTTCGAGCAATGGTTCCCCTCGCCCGCCGGGGCAATGGGGAGCGCGCCGCCGGCATGGAAGCAGAACATGCTGGTGGTGCTGATGCTCTATCCGGTCGTGTTCCTGTTCGGCCTCGTCATTGGCGGGCCGGTGCTCTTGGGCTGGGCGCAGATGCCCTTCGCCGCGGCACTGTTCATCGGCAATGTCGCGAGCGTGCTGATCCTGTCGAAGCTGGTGCCCTGGGTCAGCCGGCGCTTTTCCTGGTGGCTGCGCCCGGGCGAGACCCGCGCCTGGGTCCACCCCGCCGGCGCCGCGCTGGTTGTCGCGCTCTATGGGGCGATGATCGCGCTGTTCCTGTGGCTGTGAGCGCCTGATCGCGCCGCCCCGTTCTCGATCCGGAGGGAGCAGGAACGGGCGACGATCATTGCGGCGGCGGCGACCCGGCCGCCGCCGAGACCGTGCCGGCGAGCGTTTGCAGCAGCGGAGCCGACAGGTGGCGCGCCGCGGTCAGGCTGATGTGGTTCTCGTTGAAGTACAGCACGCCGACCGCAGGGCTATAGACCCGGCAGAACGCACCGTCACAGAACAGCGAGGCGGGATCGAAGATGCGGGCGCCGTAGCGCGCGGCGAGGTCGGAGAGGAAGGTCCGGGTGCCGGCGACCGCGGCGTCGAACTCGGCCTGCCGGACGCCGATCGACGAGAGATCGCCGCCGCGCTCCTGCATGCTGCCGAGCACACTCGGCACGTCGAAGTCGTAGACCGGAATGGGCAGGACGATCACGACATTCTTGCCGGCCTTGCGCAGATCGCGCACCACCTCCTCGAAACCGGTATCGAAGCCCTTTTCCTTGCGCAGCACCTGATAATAGGCGACCAGAACCACCGTGCGGACATTTCGGTCGGCGACGAGGGCCGTCAATGTCCGGGCATTGTGAGCCTGGCAGCTCGGCCGCCCGGCACGCGCGGTGTTAAGCGCCGGCGGACAGGCCGAGGCGGTGATCTGCATCACCTTGTGGCCGGCGGCCGGCGCGACCTCGCCAAGCGCATAGGCGAGTTCCGCGCCGTGACTGTCGCCCCACACCACGACATCGGCGGCCGCGCCCTCGGCGCCGAACACGCAGTTGTTGTCATAAGAGATGTTGGCTTCCGTGCCGTTGTGGCACTGGGCGCGCCTGGGATTGGCGTCGTCGGTCGCCGCGAACAGCACACGCGCCTCCGGCGAGAAGCGCATCGGCAGCCCGTTCAGCGCATGGCCGGCGATCCCGACGGCGCAGAACGCCGCGATCATGCCGCCTCCCACCGTGAGATAAGGCAGCCGGGGATAGCCGGGCCGGATGAACGGCGTCTCCACCCAGCGATAGCTGGCCGCGCTGATCACGATGGCGGCGACCACGCTGAGGCTCGCGACCCACGGCTCCAGCTCCAGCCCCAGCACCGCGCGCGGAAAGGCGAGCAGCGGCCAGTGCCAGAGATAGAGCGAATAGGACAGGTTGCCGAAGAACTGGCACGGCCCGGCCGACAGCAGGCGCCCGACCAGCGTGCCGGTGCTGGAACCTCCCACGAACAGCACAAGCGCCGTCCCCAGGCACGGAACGGCGGCGGCGATGCCGGGAAAGGCGGTCTTGTTCGAGTAGAACACCATCGGCACGATCATCAGCACCAGACCGAGACCGGCGAGCGCCTCCATCGCCTTCGGCCAGGCCGCGAGGCGGAAGCGCGGCACCATCAGCGACACCGTCGCGCCGATCAGCAGTTCGAAGGCGCGCGCCGGCGTGAAAAAATAGCCCCATTCCGGGCGCAGCCGCACGATCGCCTCCGACAGGATCAGGCACAGAATGGTCAGCAGAACCATCGACCCGAGCGCGCCGCGCCGAAAATACCGGAACAGGAAGAACATGAAGATGGGGAACAGGATGTAGAACTGTTCCTCCACCGAGAGCGACCAGGTGTGAAGGAGGGGCTTGGCGTCCGAGGCGCCGTCGAAATAGCCCGTCGTCTTCATGAAATAGATGTTGGAGACGAACAGCATCGTCGCCACCACCGACTGGCTCAGGCCGCGAAGCTGCTGCGGGTCGAAGAAGATGTAGCCGGCGACGATGCACGCCGCGAGCACCAGCGCCATGGCGGGAAACAGCCGCCGGATGCGCCGCCGGTAGAACTCCTGCAGGGAAAAACGCCGGAGCTCGATGTCCTTGGTGATCGAATTGGTGATGAGATAGCCGGAGATGACGAAGAAGATGTCGACGCCGACGAATCCACCCGTCAACAGGCTGGGGAAGGCATGAAAAATGACGACAGAGAGGACGGCAAGCGCGCGCACTCCCTGGATGTCATACCTGTAGCTTGCCAAAACGAACCCCTGAAACGATACGGCGCTTAATATCCGGCCATGCAAGATAAAGGCTGAAAAACCAACAGATGCAGTAAATCCGCCAGACGGTCAAAATCGCCGGAGGCGGTTCAGGCCGTCAGGCCCCGAGCCCAAACGGCTCGCCGCGATCATGCACGGTGGTGTCGGCCATGTTCAAGTGCCCCGGCCAATCTCATCCGGGCAGCCGCCGTGCCGGTGCGCCGCTCACGACACCTCGATGAGTTGCATCATGCCCATCTCCTCATGGTTCATCATGTGGCAGTGGAGCACGTAGCGGCCGGGAAAATCGGTGAAACGCGACCGGAAAGTGAGGCTGCCATTGCGCGGCAGCACCACCGTGTCGAGCCAGACCGGGGGAACGTCCTCGCCGTTCACCTTGATAAGCTCGAACGGGTTCACATGGATGTGGAAGATGTGGTCGTGGAAATGCGCGTTGACCAGCGTCCATTCCTCGACCGCGCCGAGCTTGACGGCGTGATCCACCCGGTTGATGTCGAAGGTCCTGCCGTCGATCAGGAATGTGAACTCGCGCCAGTGCGCGGCGGCCTCATTTTCGGGCACCACGGCGGAGAACACCACGCGGCGGCGGTTGGTGATCTCCTCGTCGCGGATGGTGGGCAGCGGCGGCGGGACGAGCCGGCCGGGCAGCGCCATCTCCAGGGGGTCGCCCTCCACCTTTAGCGTGGCGATCGGCCCGAAGGGCGAGGGATAGCCCTGATCATAGGGCAGCGCCTTCAGCTCGTAGCTCCCCGGCGCGCCCGCCTTCACCAGCACGTCGATGCGCTGGCCGGGTGCGATCAGCACGGTATCGCGGCGCTCCATCTGGTCGGTGCAGACCTCGCCCTCGCCGATGATCACCAGCCCGATGCCGTCACGGGCGATAGCCTGCATCTTGTGGTCGGCGAGGTGGAGGAACAGGTCGTCCTGATAGCCGGCATGGACGAGGCGCCAGCGCTGCACCTCGCCGGGGCGCATGGTGATGGTCGGCGCGCGCTGGCCGTTGAGCGACAGGAAGCGCACCGAGGTCTCGGAGAACAGGGCATCGAAGCCCTCGACCATGCCGAAGCCGTCGAACACCACCTCGCCCAGCACCAGCGTCACGTCCTTCGCGGCCGCCACCTCCGGCACCTGCTCGGGCCCATCCTCGATGATCAGCGCCCCGGCCATGCCGCTGGAGAGCTGCACGTCGGCCGAGCCGTGGTGATGGGGGTGATACCAGTAGGTGCCGCGCGGGTGATCCTCCGGGATGCGGATCTCGATCTGATAGGCCTGCCCCGGCTCCATGGTGCGCAGCACATTGTCGGAGAGGCCGGACGGGCTGACATGGAGGCCGTGGACATGGAAATTGGTCAGGTTGAGCATGTGCGGCTGGTTCATATAGGCCGGCATCTGCTCGCGGTTCGGCGGCAGGTCGTTGATCAGCGTGATGCGCAGCACGTCGCCGGGCTGGGCCCGCAGCGTCGGGCCGGGCATCTGGTCCTCGAAGCCGCGCAGATAGAGCCGGTAGCCGCCGATGTCGCGATAGCCGTAAGCCGCGCGCAGCGTGGTGACGAGTTCGCCATTCACCGAGCGGCGCACCTGCGGCTCACGCAGGATTTCGCCGGGCCTGAAGGGACTGCGTAGCGGGGCGCCGGCCCCGAAGCGCAGATCCTCGGGAGGCCGCGCGCGGCCCGGCGCGCCTTCCCCGGCTGGCGGGGCGGGGGAATGGTTCATGGCCGGGGTGGCCGGCGCCGCCCGGGCCGGAAGCGAGATGAGAGGGGCGACCAGCGGTGCCGCCAGTCCCGGCACGGCGAGGCCGGCAAGTCCCGCGGCCAGGATTTCGCGCCGCGATGTGCCCGGCTTAGTGCCCGGCTCCGCCCGCACGACGCTGCCTTCCCTCTTGTCCATCCGCCCCTCCCCGCCGGTCTTCGCCGACCAGCAGGAAGCTTACGCCCACGGCAAGGAAAAGCGAACGTTCACCGCCACCAAATATTCGGCCTTAACTTGACACCCGCACGAATTCCCCAGCGTCATTTCAAAGAAATGCCGGATAATCGCGCCGAAAAACTTCGGGGTCCATTTTCCTGCCCGAACCGCCGTTACCGCCGGGCCGCGGCACTCACCGAGATACCGGGTGCCGGCCGAATGGCGCACGCCCCCGGCGCGTGCTACGCCGCCAGCCGGACCCGCCGGCGGCAGGTTCGCCGGGCACCCGAGGATCCGATGGCGCGCATCAGCATCACCCACACCACCGAGTACAGCTACCGCAACCCGGTGGGCCTGACGCGCCATTCCATGATGCTGCGCCCCGACGACAGCCACGACCTGCGCCTGCACCATGCCGTGCTGAAGATCGACCCGGAACCGGCAACCCTGCGCTGGACCCACGACGTGTTCAACAACGCGATCTGCGTGGTGGAATGGCCGCAGACAATGCGCACCAACCGGCTGCGCATCGTCTCGACGCTGGACCTCACCCATCACCCGGAAGGCCCGAGCCTGCCGGCCTACAGCCTCGACCCGGCGGCCGAATTCCTGCCCTTTTCCTATTCCGCGCAGGAGATCGCGGATCTCGCCCGCCTCGCCGAGCGCCAGCTCCCCGACCCCGAGCGCGCCGTGGACGCATGGGCGCGGCGCTTCATCTCCGGCCCCGGCCCGATCCGCACGCTGGACGCCATCGGCGCCATGACCCGCGCCATCCGGGCCGAATTCGCCTATGGCGCGCGCTTCGAGGAAGGCACCCAGACCGCCGCGCAGACGCTGGCGCTCGGCACCGGCACCTGCCGCGATTTCGCGGTGCTGATGATGGAAGCGGTGCGCAACCTCGGCCTCGCCGCGCGCTTCGTCACCGGCTATCTCTATGACGACACCAGCGGCACCACGCGCGGCGGCGGGTCCACCCATGCCTGGTGCTCGATCTACCTGCCTGGCGCCGGTTGGGTGGAATATGACCCGACCAACGGCCTGATGGCCGGCAACAACCTGATCCGCGTCGGCGTCACCCGTTCGGCGGAGCAGGCGATCCCGGTCGCGGGTGGCTATTTCGGCGACGCGAACGACTTCGCGAACCTGTTCGTCGACGTCACGGTGAGCGCGGTGCCGATCCGCTGAGGCCGGCTCACATCTCGTTGTCGCGAAAGATGCCGAGCCGGCGAAGGATCGTCTTCTCGCCCTCCAGCAGCACGAACAGCCCAACACCGACCGCGACGATGAGCACGCCATCGGCGAACGGCACCGGGCGGGTGTCGAAAATCTCCTGCATCACCGGCAGGTAGGTGAAGGCGAACTGCGCCACCACCACCGTCACCAGCGCCGCGATCACCGCGCGGGTGCCGAGCACGCCGCGCCAGGTGATCGAGGCCATGTGCAGGAAGCGCACATTGAACAGGTAGAAAATCTCCATCACCACCAGCGTATTGACCACGATGGTCCGGGCAAGCTCCACCGAATGGCCGCGCGCCAGCGCGAACTCGAACATACCGAGCGAGGCGACGAGGAACAGGAGCGAGACCAGCACGATCCGCCACACCATGAAGCGCGACAGCAGCCCGGCCCCGGCTGGGCGCGGCGGGCGGGTCATCACGCCCGGCTCGGTCGGCTCGAAGGCGAGCGCGAGGCCGAGCGTGATCGAGAGGATGAGGTTGATCCAGAGGATCTGCGCCGGCGACATCGGCATGGTGGTGCCGGCGACGATGGCGGCGATCACCGCCATGACCTCACCGCCATTGGTCGGCAGCGTCCAGGCAATCATCTTGCGGATGTTGTCATAGACCGTGCGCCCCTCCTTCACCGCGGCGACGATGGCGGCAAAGTTGTCGTCGAGCAGCACCACCTCGGCGGCCTCCTTCGCCGCCTCCGTGCCCTTGCGGCCCATGGCGATGCCGACATCGGCCTGCTTGAGCGAGGGCGCGTCGTTCACCCCGTCGCCGGTCATCGCCACCACCGCGCCGGTGGACTGCAAGGCGCGCACGATGCGCAGCTTGTGCTCCGGGCTGGTGCGCGCGAATACTGAGCTTTCTTGCGCGAGCCCCACCAGCGCTTCGTCGTCCAGCGCGTCGATCTCGGCCCCGGTCACCGCCACGGGATTTTCAGTGATGCCGAGCTGGCGGGCGATGGCCTGCGCGGTGGCGCCATGGTCGCCGGTGATCATCTTCACGCCAATGCCGGCCGTGCGGCATTCCGCGATCGCCGCCACCGCCTCCGGGCGCGGCGGGTCGATGAAGCCGGCAAGGCCGATCAGCTCCAGCCTGTCGTCCAGGTCGGCAAAGGTGAGGCGCTCGGGCGCGACGTCCAGATGCTTGCAGGCGAAGCCGAGCACGCGCTCGCCCCGCGCCGCCGCCTGCGCAATATGGTCGGTCCACGGCCCGGCCTCGGCGCCGCACATCTCGATCACGCGCTCCGGGGCGCCCTTCACCAGCACAACCGCGCCGCCTTCGGGGTCGCGGTTGAGGCTCGCCATGAAGCGATAGCTGGCATCGAAGGGAATCTCGTCCAGCCGGGCGAAGGCAGCGCGCTCCTCGGCCTCATCCAGCCCGGCCTTGCGGGCGAGCGCCACCAGCGCGCCTTCCATCGGGTCGCCCTCGACCCGCCAGTGCCCGTCATGCCGGGTGAGATGAGCGTCATTGCACAACACGCCCGCGCGAGCGAGCGCGCTCACCTCCCGCGCCAGCGCACCGGCCGGGGCGCCGCCGCCCGCGGTGAGAGCGCCCTCGGGCTCATAGCCGGCGCCCGCCACCTCGACCTCGCCGCCGGCGACGAACAGGCGGCGCACCGTCATCTCGTTGCGGGTCAGCGTGCCGGTCTTGTCGGAGCAGATCACCGAGGTCGCGCCCAGCGTCTCCACCGCCGGCAGGCGGCGGATCACCGCGTTGCGCCGCGCCATGCGCCGGACACCAATCGCCAGCGTGATGGTGATGACCGCCGGAAGTCCTTCCGGCACCACGCCGACCGCCAGCGCCACCACCGCGATCAGCGCATCCGCCCAGCCATAGCCCCGCGCCAGCACCGCGAAGGCGAACAACGCCGCCGCGCCGAGGATCGCCAGCCAGGTGAAACGGCGCGCGAAGGCGTCGATCTGGCGCAGCAGCGGCGTCGCCAGCGGCTCCACCCCGGCGAGCAGCCGGCCGATGCGCCCGATCTCGGTGTGTGTGCCGGTCGACACCACGATGCCGGCACCCTGGCCGGCCGCGACCGTGGTGCCGGAATAGGCCATGGAATGGCGATCGCCCAGCGGCGCGTCCTTGTGCGCCGGTCCTTCATGCTTGGAGGCGGCGAGCGATTCGCCGGTGAGAATGGATTCGTCGATCAGCATGCCGCGCGCCCGCACCAGCCGGGTATCCGCCGGCACCTTGTCGCCGGCCTCCAGCAGCACGAGGTCGCCCGGCACCAGCTCATGGGCGTCGACGCTGACGCGCGTCGCGCCGCGAATGAGGTTCGCGCGCGGGGTGATCATGTTGCGGATCGCGGCCAGCGCCTCCTCGGCCTTGCCCTCCTGCAGGAAGCCGACGATCGCATTGACCATCACGACCGCGATGATGACGCCGGCATCGACATGATGGCCGAGCGCCAGCGCGGCCACGGCGCCGGCCAGCAGGAAATAGATCAGCGCGCTGTTGAACTGCGACAGGAAGCGCAGAAGCGGGTGGCGGCGCGGCGGCTCGGGCAGCCGGTTCGGGCCATGCGCGGCGAGCCTGGCGCGCGCTTCCTCCGGTGTCAGCCCCTCGCGCGAGACGCCGAAATGGCTCGCCACGTCGTCAGGGTGCAGGGCGTGCCAGTCGAGGTCGAGGCGGAACGGCGTCTTGCGAGGCGCGGCATCGGTCATGAGGTGGGGCGGAGGCTCGTCTCAAGAGTGGATGAGGCCACCAGCCTAGGGCCGGCCCGCCGCGATGCCGTCCGGAATTTCCCTTACGTCAGATTGGCAAGGCTTTGGCCTTGAACGAAAAAGAGGGGCCGGCACGAACCGGCCCCAGTTTGGGGATCGAAGAAACACCCGACCACGCACCGGCCGGCGAGGGGAGCCGGCCGATGCTCGTGGCGGGAGCCTTGAGCCCGACTGCCTTCGTCCGCCCGGCCGTAGCTCCGGGCAGAGGGGAATGAAGGCGTCAGAACTCCTCGCCGCCCCCGAACCAATCGCCGCCGCCCCCGAACCAGCCGCCATCGTCCTCGGCGGCCGCCGGCTCGTCGGCCGGAGCCGGATCGGCAGCCGGCTCATCCGCCGCGGCGGTCTCGGTCGGCGTCGCAGCCTGGGCTTCGCCGCCGCCGGAGAACATGCCGGCGATGGCATTGCCGAGCAGCACGCCGCCGGCCACGCCCATCGCGGTCTGCGCCGCACCGGCGAGGAAGCCGCCGCCGCCGAAGCCGGGACGCTGCGCCATTGCCGGCGCCATGCCCGGCGCCATGCCCGGCGCCGCTCCCGGCGCACCCGCTGCCTGCGCATTCGGACCCCAGGTCGCGCCGGACGGCCCGGCCTCGCCCATCGGCGCGGCGCTAGCGCGCGGCATGGTGGGCACCGGGCTGCGGCGCGGCGCGGGCTGGCTGGAACCGAACAGGCTGCCGAACAGCCCGCCACCCGAGGCGGGCGCCGCCGGAGCGGAGGCGGCGGCCTGCTCGACCTGCGCCTCCAGCTCCTGGATGCGGGCCTGCGCCTGCTGCAGCGCGTAGTCCTGCATCACGATGGTCTGCGCCATGTAATAGGGCGCGCCGGGGTTCTGGCCGATCTGCTGGCCGATGAAGGCCTCGGCCCCGGCATCGCGCGGGGGAGACTGGCGCTCCACCTGCGCGAGCTTGTCGAACAGGCCGGCAATGGCCTGGCGATCGCTGTCATTCATGGCTTGGGTCTCCTCGTGGCCGTTCCGGTCACTCACGCTCGCCGGTGAAGTTCAGCAGCAGCTGGAAGATGTTGACGAAATTCAGATAGAGCGAGAACGCGCCGAACACGGCCAGCTTCTGCTGGGATTCCGCGTCGAAATTGTCGGCATACTGCTCCTTGATGTTCTGGGTGTCCCAGGCGGTCAGGCCAACGAACACCAGGATGCCGACCACCGACACGATAAACTGCAGCATCGAGGAGCCGAGGAAGATGTTCACGAGGCTCGCGATCACCACGCCGATCAGGCCCATGATCAGGAACGAGCCGAACTGCGAGAGGTCGCGCTTCGTCGTGTAGCCATACAGGCTGGTGGCGCCGAACATGGTGGCGGCGATGAAGAAGGTGCGCGCGATCGAGGTGCCGGTGAACACCAGGAAGATCGAGGCCATCGACACGCCCATGACGGCGCAGAACGCCCAGAACATGGTCTGCGCCGCGCTGCCCGACATGGTCTGCATGCGGAACGAGAAGAACAGCACGAAGGCGAGCGGGGCCAGCATCGCCACCCATTTCAGCGGGGTGGAGAAGATCGGCACATAAAGCGCCGGCGTGGTGCCGACGATGAAAGCCACGGCGCCGGTCAGCACGAGGCCGAGCGCCATGTAGTTGTAGACGCGCAGCATGTGGCGGCGCAGGCCCTCGTCGAAGACGGCCCGGTCGACGCTGCGGGCGCCGGTCTGCCACTGGAAGCCGGTGTTCGGCGGGTTCATGTCATTCTCCCTGAAGAGACAAGAGGTGGATCAGTAAAGCGAGCGGGCGAGCTTGGACGCCGCCCGGTCGAGCTCCGGCGAGTCCGCCTTGGCCACCAGCGCATAGGCGACCTCGCCGACCTGCCAGTAGGCCGCGCTCAGTTCGTCGCGATAGGCCAGCGTGGCCGGCACGACGTCGAAGGTTCCCGGCCGCACCGCGAACAGCGAGACCGTGCCGAAATCCTGAGTGCGGACAGACACTTCGATGCTCGGGCCGAAGGCGGAGGGGAACACCTGCACGTCTTCCACGCTCCAGCCGCGCGGCAGCGCCGGCATCTCGATCGCGGTGGCGGCGCGGATGTCGGCGGGGTCGTAATCCTTCGCGCCCGGCTGGGACGGCATGTTCGCGCGCAGCTGGCTGGTGCGGTGGGCCATCACGGCATCGTTGACATAGGCCGGGGCGAGATCGGAGGCCACGACCTTGCCGACGCCGAGCGGCCCGAACTGGGCATGGGCCAGCCAGCCGGCGCCGACCAGCAGTGCGACCGACGCGACGAGCCGCAGCCGGCGCAGCAGCCGATCCTGGCTGAGCGCCCGCGACAGGCGGCGCGCGGCCTCGACCGTCGAGACCCGGTTCGGGGCCGCGCCGGCGCTGCGCGGCGCCTCGGCGAGCGCGAGCCGCAATTCGTCGCGGATGCGCAGATCCGCCATCACCCGCGAGGCTTCGGCCGGGCGCGTGCTCAAATGGGCCTCGACATCGATGCGCCGCTCGGCGGAGAGCTCGTCGTCGATATAGGCCTGGAGATCGTCGTCCGAGACCGGGTCAGCGTGCGGGATCATCGGAACCTCCAACAAGTCTCAGATGCCCCACGCGGCCGGACGGCGCGCCAGCCGTGCCGTCCTCCATGGCGCGCAGCGCGGCGCGGGCCCGCGACAGGCGCGACATCAGCGTGCCTTGCGGAATGCCGAGCGCGGCGGCGGCGGCCTCGTAGCCCAGCCCCTCGATCGCCACGAGATGCAGCGCCGCGCGCTGTTCCTCGGGCAGCGCCAGGAACGCCTCGCGCACCTGGGCGAGGCGGACATGGTGCTCCTGCGCCGGCGGGGCGGCGGCCTCGGCAAGCTCCACCGCCTCCGCAGAGCGGCGCTGATCCGCCCCGGCAGAACGGCGGCGATCGACGAACACGTTGTGCAGCACCGAGAGCAGCCAGACGCGCAGGCCCTTGCCGGGCTTGGCCGCCCGCTCCGGCGCGAAGCTGCCGCGCCGCTCATAGGCGCGCACCAGCGCGTCCTGCACCAGGTCCTCGGCGTCGGCCTCGCTGCGCGTCAGCGACCGCGCATAGCGGCGCAGCGCCGGCAGCTCGGCGGGCACATCGAAGCTGGTCGTCTCGCGTGTCATGACCTGTATACGGAGCCCCGCGCGTTTTTATTCCCGGCATCGTGACAAATATTGTGCGCCGCGCGGCGAGGGAACGCCCGGCGGCGTGGATCGTTCTTTCTCGAACCCACGCCCGCCCGTATCGAGAGCGACCATCATGAGCACAGCCGAGAAGACGCGCCCCGCCGACGCCCGCCGCGACGACAGCCGCCGCGACGAGGCGGCCGCCCCCGCCACAGTGGTCGTGCACGGCGCCGAACGGCTCACCGCCGTTACGGTCGATGCCTGCAACAGCCAGCTGCGCGACGAGGACGGCTTCATCGGCGATCGCGCCCGGCGCGCCGCGTTTTTCGAGGCGCTGGAGCGCGGGCGCGCGCTGTGGCCGGCGGACGCGCTGCCGATGCTCGGCGACACCGCGCTCGACGCGATCTCCAAGAAGCAGGTCGACGAATTGCTGGAGAACGGCTCGCCCGCCGAGCAGGCGCTCGTGCTGTCCGCGGTCGAGGACTATGCCGGCGAACTCGCGACCGTGATCCGGCGGCTGCTGCGCACCAAGGACTGGCGCGACACCCGGCGCATCGCCATCGGAGGCGGGCTGCGGGAGGGGCGCTTCGCCCAGATCGCGGTCGCCCGTGCGCAGATGCTCGCCCGCGCCGCCGAGTGCGACATCGAGCTGACCCCGATCCGCAACCACCCCGACGAGGCCGGGCTCATCGGCGCCGCCCATCTGGCGCCGAGCTGGATGTTCGCCAGCTTCGACAACATCCTCGCCGTCGACATCGGCGGCACCAACATGCGCGCGGGCATCGTGAAGCTCAGTCTGGAGAAGGCCCCCGACCTGTCGCGCGCTCGCGTGAAGGAAATGGAGCTGTGGCGCCATGCCGACGAGGAGATGAAGCGCGACGAGGCGATCGACGGCCTCATTGCCATGCTCAAGGGCCTCATCGCGCATGCCGAGGAAGAGAAGATCAGCCTCGCGCCGTTCATCGGGGTCGGCTGCCCCGGGAAGATCCTCGCCGATGGCGGCATCGAGACCGGGGCGCAGAATCTGCCGGGCAACTGGGAAAGCTCCCGCTTCAACCTGCCTCACGCCTTGTGGGAAGCCATCCCCGAGATCGGCGGGCGCGAGACCGTGGTGGTGCTGCACAACGACGCCGTGGTGCAGGGTCTGAGCGAGGCGCCGTTCATGCAGGATGTCGAGCATTGGGGCGTGCTGACCATCGGCACCGGCCTCGGCAATGCCCGCTTCACCAACCGCACGCCGCCGAAGGAGGACGCAGCGGGAGACGCCAAGAGCAAGGGCAAGGAAACGGGCAAGGATGGCGAGAAGGAACGGGGCAAGGGCTCTAAGTAAGCCGGGCTCGAAGTAAGCCGGGCGCGAGATAATCCGGGCGGACCCATAATCCGCCCGGCGAGCGCCACGAGCCGGAGGCCTTTCCTGTCAAGGCGGCCCCCGGGAGGGCGCGCCCATTCGGGTTAGCCACGCGTCGCGGAAAGCACGGTCCGATCAGCCCGGGGTGCCGCGCTCGGCGTGGCGCTTATCGCCCTTTGCGGCGCGGGCCTTGCAGGCCAGTTCCTCGAACTCCTGCCGGAGCTTTTCCAGTTCGCCCTCGTCCAGCTCCTCAAGGTCGAGGAGAATCTCGCGCGGCCCCTCAAGCTTGGAGATCAACTCGTCGAGCTTGATCTGCACGGCAGCGGTGTCGCGGTTCTGGCTGTTCTGAATGATGAACACCATCAGGAAGGTGATGATGGTGGTCGAGGTGTTGATGACGAGCTGCCAGGTCTCGCTGTAACCGACGAAGGGCCCTGTCGCGGCCCACACCGCGACCAGCCCGGCCGCCGTGACGAAGGTCGCCGGCTTCCCCGCATACCGCGCGACGGCCTGCGAAAAGCGCGTGAAGAGGGAGCGCCTCGGATGCCCGCCGGCTTGACCCTGACGCATGTTGCGGACTGTCATGGCGGGCACCTCGCTGGAACGGGAAATCGGCGCCGGGCGGGAGCCCTTGCTTCACGCATTCCCTGACGCGAACCGGAATTCGTTTAGCTTGAGACTGCTCTAACCCGCAGCCGCGCTTCGCGTTCCAGGGGCCGGCTCGCCCGGCCACCCAAGGCCGCGCGCAACGTCAGTCGCGCGAGACGTGCTGGGGCTTGCCCTTGCGCTTGGTCGCAGCGAGGTCGCGCAGCTCGGCCTCGGTCATGGATTTCTCCATCTCCTTCGAGGCGCCAACGAGTTCGCGCTTGGGCATGTCCCCGCGCTTGGCGGCGAGCGCGGCACCGGCCGCTTTCTGCTGGGCTTTCGAACGGGCGGGCATGGGATCCTCCTGTTCCTGAGCGAGACCGCCCCGGCCGGAAGCCGGGACGGTAATCGGCGACCTTATTCAGCCGCCTGAAGGTTGACGCGGGATTCCGCCAGCTTGGTCAGCTTGGCGTCGGCGTTCTTCTCTTCGGCCAGGGTCTTCTCCAGCACCTTGGCGCAGTCGGGACGGCCAAGGGTCTGGGCCCAGGAGACGAGCGTGCCGTAGCGCGTCATCTCGTAATGCTCGACGGCCTGGGCGGCGGCGATCAGCGCGGCGTCCAGCACCTGATCATCGGCAACGTCGCCAGCGATTTCGTCAGCTTCCTCAAGAATGCCGTCGATCGCCGGGCAGGTGACCGCCTTCGGCTTGACGCCGTGCATCTTGAATACTTCCTCCAGCCGGCGGACATGCTCCTCGGTCTCGGTGAGGTGCTTGTCGAAGTCCGCCTTCAGCGCGGGGCTGGACGCCTTGTCGATCATCTTCGGCAGGGCCTTCAGAATCCGGCCTTCCGCGTAATAGATGTCCTGCAAGGTGTGGACGAACAGATCGTCCATCGTCTTAATATCCTTTGAGAACAAGCCCATGGTATTAGCCTCCATCTTTCTGGTATTGGCATGCTTTCGGGGGTATTCCGTTCAGAACCAACTGATGTCGTGTGACGGACCCTCGGACAAACGTCCGCCGACAGCGAACGTTCCCCGGTAATTTTCTCGACGAATACGTGCCGAGCGGTCGTGATCCGCCCGATACCAGCGCCCAGCGGTCCTGCGCGGCTGCCCTGCACGCTTCGCGCTTGCGCGCCCGCCGGCCCCGGTATAGCGCTCTCGCGTCTCCACCGAGGGCCCTTCCGTGCAGCACGGCATCCTGACCGAGATCGAGGCTCGCGCGGGCGAGCACACCGCCTGGCGCCGCCATCTCCACACCCTGCCCGAGACCGCCTTCGAGGAGCTGCGCACCAGCGCCTTCGTCGCGGAGAAGCTGGAGAGCTTCGGCCTGCCGGTGCATCGCGGCCTCGCCGGCACCGGGCTGGTGGCAACGCTGAAGGGCAGGCTCGGCGAGGGTCCCGCCATCGCGCTGCGCGCGGACATGGACGCGCTGGATATCCATGAAGAGACCAACCTGCCCTGGCGCTCCACCATTGCCGGGAAGATGCACGCCTGCGGCCATGACGGGCACATGACCATGCTGCTCGCCGCCGCCGAGCACCTCGCCGCCCACCCGGATTTCGCCGGCACGGTGCATTTCGTGTTCCAGCCGGCCGAGGAGAATGAGGGCGGCGGCAAGGTGATGGTGGAACAGGGCCTGTTCGACACCTTCCCGGTCTCCGCCGCCTATGGCCTCCACAACTGGCCGAACGCCCCGTTCGGCTCGTTTCTCGGCCGCTCCGGCGCGATGTTCGCCTGGTTCGACATCTTCGAGGTGACGATCACCGGGCGCGGCGCGCACGCCGCCATGCCGCATAAGGCCATCGACCCGGTGGTGACGGCGGCCGAGCTGGTCGGGGCGCTGCAATCCGTGGTCTCGCGCAGCGTGCCGCCGCACGAGCCGGCGGTGCTCACCGTCACCCAGATTCACGGCGGGGAGACCTGGAACGTCATTCCCGACGAGGTGGTGCTGCGCGGCACCGCGCGCGGCTTCAACCCGGAGGTGCGCGACCTGATCGAGGCGCGGTTCCGCGACATCGTGGCCGGGGTCGCCGCCGCCCATGGCGCCAGCGCGCGCATCCGCTACGAGCGGCGCTATCCCGCCCTCGTCAACATGCCCGCCGAGCTGGAGCAGGCTTTCGCGGCGGCGGGGGCGACGGTGGGCGGCGAGCATCTCATCCGCGACGCCGCCCCGTTCATGGCGGCGGAGGACTTCGCCTATATGCTGGAGCGCGTGCCGGGCGCCTATCTGTGCCTTGCCAGCGGCCCCGGTCCGAACCTCCACAACGCGCACTACGACTTCAATGACGCGCTGATCCCGGTCGGCGCCAGCTACTGGGTCAACCTCGTCCACCACGTCCTCGGACCGGCAGCCTAGGCTCATCATGTCAGCCCCTGACCTGACCGTCCCGCCGGCGGCGACCCGCCGTCATGTGCCGCCCCGCGCGGGCGGGCTGTTCATCTCCGCGCTGGGCGCCGCGCAGGTCTGCTCCTGGGGCTCGCTCTATTACGCCTTCCCTCTGGTCGCGCAGGCGATGAGCGAGGACCTCGGCTGGAGCAAGACTGAGCTCTATGGCGCGGCCACGCTCGGTCTCGCGCTGGCGGGCCTTGCCGCCTACCCGATCGGCGCGGCGATCGACGCCGGGCGCGGGCGCCTTATCATGGCCGGCGGCTCGCTGATCGCCGGCGCGCTATTGGTGCTGTGGGCCTTCGCCGGCAACATGGCGCTGTTCTATCTCGCCGTCGCCGGCATCGGCGCGATGCAGGCCGCGACGCTCTACGATCCGTGCTTCGCCGTGGTGGCGCGCCGCGCCGGGCCGTTGCACGCGCGCGCCGGCATCACCGCCATCACCATGTGGGGTGGCTTCGCCTCCACCGTGTTCATCCCGCTGGTCCATGTGCTGATCGGGCATTTCGGCTGGCGCGAGACGCTGCTGATCCTCGGCCTGATCAACATCGTGATCTGCGCGGGACTGAACTTCGCGGTGATCAACCCCGCCGCCGACGCCCCCCAACCAGCGGCGGCGCATGACGATCCGAGCGCGCGGCAGGTGATGGCGCAGGTCGTGCGCATGCCCGTCTTCTGGGCGCTCGCCATCGCCTTCACCGCCTATTCGGCGATGTTCTCCGGCTTCACCTTCCATCTCTATCCGCTGCTGATCGAGCGCGGCTTCGACGCCGCCACCGTGGTCTCGGCCATCGCCATCATCGGCCCGGCGCAGGTCGGCGGGCGGCTGGTGATCTGGCTCGCCGCGCCCCATGCGCCGGTGCGGGTGGTGGGCTCGCTGATGGTCGCGGTGTTCCCGCTCGCCTTCCTGGCGCTGGAATTCCTGCCGCCCTCCTTCGCGGGCGTGGCCGGTTTCGCCCTGTGCTTCGGCGCCGCCAACGGCATCATGACCATCGTGCGCGGGCTGGTGGTGCCGGAACTGCTGACGCGCCGGTCCTATGGCGCGGTCAATGGCGCGCTCGCCGTCCCCGCCACCGCCGCGCGCGCGATCGCCCCGGCCGGCATGGCGCTGCTGTGGTCGGCCGCCGGCTCCTACGACGCGGTGCTGGGCGCGGTGATCGTCGGCGCGCTGGTGCTCGCCGCCGGCTTCTGGAGCGCGGCCGCGCTGTCGAAGGTGCGGGTCGAGCTGGACTAGCCCGCCTCGCCACTGGCCGGCGCGAGCCGCGCCCTGAGCACCGCGTTCTCCGCCTCAAGCTCGGCGAGGCGCTGGCGCAGCGGGGCGACCGCCTCCGCCACCTCGCTCTCGGTAAAGCGCGGGGTGATGTGCTGCGGGCAGTTCCAGTCGAAGGCGGCGAGCCGCAGCCGGTACAGGCGCTCAGGCCGTCCCCGATAGCCTGGCAGGCTCAGCTGCCCGGCAAGCTCGGGATCGGCATCGAGCGCCAGCACCTGAGCATGGGCGTAGATCTTCAGCCGGGCCCGGCGCGGATAGTCCATCAGGAACAGGCAGACCCGGTCATTGGCGGCGGCGTTGCCGGTGCTGATATATTGGCGGTTGCCGCCGAAATCGGCGAAGGCGAGCGTGCTCTCGTCGATCACCTTGAGAAAACCGCGCGGTCCGCCGCGATGCTGGACATAGGGCCAGCCGCTCTCCGAGACGGTCGCCATGTAGAAGCTGTCGCGGCTGGCGATGAAGGCCGCCTCGCTCGGCGTGAACCTGTCCGAGGCGCGCTCGCCCGGAAAGCCCTCCCACAGGCCGGCAGTGCCCATCTGCTCCTGCACGGCGCGCACGGAAGGCGTCACGGCGATGTCGAGAAAACCATAGGACATGGGGCTCTCCGTGGATCGGGCGGGCCGGGCATCGGCCGGTGTGCAACACACAATGCCACTTTCCGATATTCTGGATAATCTGGTATTTTCAGGAATGATCCTCCCGATTTCCGGAAGAATATATGGACCGTTTCGAGGCGATGTCGCTGCTGGTGGCGGTGTCCGACGCCGGGAGCTTCTCGGCGGCGAGCCGGGCGCTCAAGGTTCCGCTGGCGACGCTGAGCCGCAAGGTCGGCGAGCTTGAAACCCTCCTCGGCGCCCGGGTCCTCATGCGCACCACGCGCCGGCTCGCGCTCACCGATGCCGGCCTCGCCTATGTTGCCGCCGCCCGGCGCATTCTGGAGCAGGTGGAGGAGGCCGAGCGCGAGGTTGCCGGGGAATTCACCTCGCCGAAGGGGCAGCTGGTCATCACCGCCCCGGTGATGTTCGGCCGCCGGCATGTGCTGCCGCTGGTGGCGGAATTCCTCGCGGATTTCCCTCACATCGACGTCCGGCTGCTGCTGGCCGACCGCAACCTCCACCTTGCCGAGGATCACGTCGACATGGCGGTGCGCATCGGCGCGCTGCCCGACAGCGCCCTGGTGGCGACCCGCATCGGCACGATGCGCCTCGTCACCTGCGCCAGCCCGGCACTGCTGGCGGGACATGGCGCGCCGGCGCGGCCCGAAGCGCTGGGCGCGTGGCCCTGCGTCGCCTTCGACATGCCCTCCGCGCCACCCGGCTGGCGCTTCCGCGAGCCGGAAACCGGCGCGATCCTCGACATTCCCGTGCGCCCGCGCCTCAGCGTGACCACCACCGAGGCCGCGCTCGACGCCGCCCTGCGCGGCATCGGCGTGGTTCGGCTGCTGCAGTATCAGGTCGCCGAGGCGGTGGCGCGTAGGGAACTGAAACTGCTCCTGGAGGAGTTCGAGCCGGAACCGGCGCCGGTGCATCTCATCCATGCCGCGCGCGGGCAGATGCCGCTGAAGATGCGCCGCTTCCTCGATCTTGCCGCGCCGCGGCTGCGCACCACGCTCGCCCGGCTCGCGGAAACCGGCCTGCCGTGACCTCCCGCGATGCAAGGCGAGGGGCACTGGGAAACGCTGCATCAGGCGAACAGCGCGCCGAGATAGAGCTTGAGCCCGTCATAGACCAGCTTGAGCGACAGCACGAACAGCGCGCCCATCACCAGCCGGTAGAACAGCTTCTCGGGGATGCGCCGGTTGAGCCACACACCGACGAAGGTCGCCGCCACCGCGACCGGGGCCAGCCAGGCGGTGATGGCGAGATTGGTCGGGTTGAGCTGGCCGAGCGCCCAATAGGGCAGGATCTTCATCGCATTCACCGCCGCGAATAGCAGCGTCGAGGTGCCGGCGAACACCATTTTCGGCAGGCGCTGCGGCACGACATAGATCTGGTAGGGCGGCCCGCCGGCATGGGTCATGAAGCTGGTGAAGCCGCACACCGTGCCCCAGAACACGCCGCGCGGCACGTCGGCGGGCCTCGCCTCGCCATTGCCGCGCCCGAGCCAGCGGTGCAGGCAGAAGGCGAGCCCGATCAGCCCGACCGCCAGCATCACCTCGGCGTCGGTGACCACCGAGGCGCTGGCCCAGCCAAGCCCGATGCCGAGCGCCGCCGCCGGGGTGAGGATGACGAGGTTGCGCAGTGAGAATTCGCGCCGGTACGCCCACACGCCGAACATGTCGGAGATGACATAGACCGGCAGCAGCAGCCCGGCGGCGGCGATGGGCGGCATGGCGAGCGAGAGGATCGGCACCGCCAGCAGGCCGATCATCGGCACGCCGCCCTTGCTCATGCCGACGGCGAGCGCCGCCGGAACGGCCGCCAGCGCGAACCCCAGTTGCGGATCGATCATGTCACACGGTCATGCCCGTCGCGGCCAGCACGGTGCGCGCTCAGGCCGCCGCGGCCCCCGCAATGCGCTTGGAGACCAGCGCGCGCAGGCTGCTGAGGTCCTTCACGAAGGAGCGGATGCCCTCGGAGAGCTTCTCGGTGGCCATCGCGTCCTCGTTGAGCGCGAAGCGGAACGCCTTCTCGTCGAGGCCGAGCCGGGCCGCCGGGGCCCCCTCGACATGGGACGGGTCGAGCCGGCGCACCAGCGTGCCCTCGTCCTTGGCGAGTTCGTCCAGCAGCGCCGGGCCGATGGTCAGCCGGTCGCAGCCCGCCAGCGCCTCGATTTCCCCGGTGTTACGGAACGAGGCGCCCATCACCACGGTCGGGATGCCGTGCTTCTTGTAATAGGCGTAGATCTCGCGGACCGAGACCACGCCGGGATCGGTCTCGGCGGTGAACGGCCCCTTGCCGGCCTTGACGTGCCAGTCGAGGATGCGCCCGACGAAGGGCGAGATCAGGAACGCGCCGGCATCCGCGCAGGCGCTGGCCTGGGCGAGCGAGAACAGAAGGGTGAGGTTGCAGTCGATCCCCTCCTTCTGCAGCACCTCGGCGGCCTTGATGCCTTCCCAGGTCGAGGCGATCTTGATCAGGATGCGCTCGCGCCCGACGCCGCGCGCCTCATAGGCCGCGATGAAGGCACGCGCCTTGTCGAGGGTGGCGGCGGTGTCGAAGGAGAGGTCGGCGTCGACCTCGGTGGAGACGCGGCCGGGCACGATGCCGGAGAGCTCGGTGCCGAAATTCAGCGCCAGCCGGTCGCAGGTCGCCGCCACCACGGCGTCATGCGCGCCGGACTGCTTCTGCCCCCAGGCGATCGCCTCGTCGACAAGGCTGGCATAGGCCGGCGTCTCCGCCGCCTTCAGCAGCAGCGTCGGGTTGGTGGTGCAATCCTGCGGTTTGAGCCGGCGCACCGCCTCGATGTCGCCGGTGTCGGCGACGACCACGGTCATGGCGCGCAGTTGCTCGAGCTTCGAGGGCATCGTCGTGTCTCACTCTCTCAACGGGTGGCGCGGAGCGGCACCCCTTTGAACCTTCATACCCCTTGGACCACGGAACCGCGGCCCGCTTCAAGATGGCCGGCATGCTCCGTTTGGGCGACGACCGTCTTGTGACGATCCGGGACTAGGCGTAAACCCATTCACATCGGCACGAAGCGACCCTTACCAAGGCATACCGATGGACGATATTCACTACCGTGAATACAAGATTCTGCTGCGCCCGGAACGGTTCTTCGATCCGCATCAGTTCGAGATCTACTGGCACAAGCTGTGCCTCATCGCCGCCGAATTCAAGGTGGGCGTCGTCACGAACAAGGACGCGTTCAAGCGCCAGGTCCGCGAGGTGCTGTTCTACGACACGCCGGACTACGACCTCTATCGCCAGTCCTTCATCCTGCGCAAACGCACCTTCTACACCGATGGCTGGCCCGAGCCGCAGCACGAGTTGACGTTCAAGTTCCGCCATGCCGATCTCGAAACGGCGGCGAGCATCGACGTCACCCCGCATCTGCACGGCACCGCCAACATCAAGTTCAAGGAAGAGCTGCTGCCGCTGAAGGACAGCGTCGGCGGCATGCGCTCGCTCTATTCGCACAATTGCGTGCTGCTCACCCCCGGCCTCGTGCTGGACGAGGGGCTGGAGCGCATCTCCACCGTGTTCCCGACACTCAACGAACATTGCCCGGCGCAGAAGGGCACGCCGGTCTCGCTGGTGAACAACCTGCCGGTGGAAGAAGTGCAGGTGAATGTCGGGCTGTTCGATTTCGGCCATGAGTTCGAGGCCAAGGCGACGCTCTCGGTATGGCGCGACCGCCCGACCGAGACCACGATCATCGGCGAATTCGCCTTCCAGGCGAAGTTCGACCGCTACGACGCGGTGCACGCCAAGGCGCGCGCCCGCTCGGAGGAGTTCTTCAAGGCGGTGCAGACCCGGGCCAGCGAATGGGTCCAGCTCGGCGCCACCAAGACGGCGCTGGTCTACAGCTTCGGCCAGAAGGCGGCGGTCGGCCACGAATGAGCACCGAGCTCCCCCCCGTCGAGGTGGCCCCGGCGGGGCCGGGCGCCGCCATGCCGCCGGCCCGCGTGCCGATGGCCGAATTGTTCCTCACCTTCCTCATCATCGGCGCCACCAGCTTCGGCGGCGGCGTGGTCGCCTATCTGCGCAACGCGCTGGTGCTGCAGAAGGGCTGGCTCGACGAGGAACGCTTCCTCTCCGCGCTGGAAATCTCGCAGGCCCTGCCGGGGCTGAACGCCACCAACATGGCGATCATCGTCGGCGACCGGCTGCGCGGCGTGGTCGGCTCCATCGTCGCCTTTCTCGGCATCACCCTGCCGGGCGCGACGCTGGTCATGGTGCTCGGCGTGCTCTACGCCTCCAACGCCAAGAACCCTTACGTGAACGCCGCGCTGATCGGCGTGGGCGCGGCGGCGGTCGGCATGCTCACCGCCGTCACCTTCCAGATCGGGCGCAAGCAGTTCGGCAAGTGGATCGACGTCGCGATCATTCTCGTGACCGTCGCGCTGATCAACTACTTCCATGTCTCGCTGATCTGGGTGCTGCTCACGGTCGGCCCGGTCGCGGTCTACATCTACCGCCCCTCCAGGCTTGAGCCGCCCTCGGTGCCGCCGAAACAGGAGACGGTGCCGTGAACGTTCAGGAGAACCTCACCGTCCTCGGCGTGTTCTCGCTGCTCTCGGTGCTGGCGGTGGGCGGCGGCGCGGCGGTGCTGCCGGAGACCAAGGCGCTTGTGGTGGACACCCATCACTGGCTGACCGACGACCAGTTCCGCGACATTTACGGCCTCGGGCAGGTGGTGCCGGGGCCGAACATGCTGATGGTGATGGTGATCGGCTATCACGTCTCCGGCTATTTCGGCGCGCTGCTGGCCTATCTCGGCTTCTTCGTGCCGGCCGGGCTGATCTCCTGGGGCGCCTCGCGGATCTGGGACCATTTCGAGGGCTCGCCGTGGCGCCGCTCGCTTCAGGAGGGCCTGGCCCCGCTGGTGGTCGGGCTGATGGCGGCCGGCACCATCTCGATCGCGCGCACCGCCATCGACGGCGCGACCACGGTCGCGATCGCCATCGCGGTGTTTCTCGGCGTGCGCTTCGTCAAGAAGGTCAACCCCGCCATCTTCGTGCTCGGCGGCGGGGTGGTCGGCCTGATCGCCCTGAGCTGAGGCTGACCACCCCGCGCCTTGCTCAGCGCTCGTGCGCCTGCGGCAGGTAATGGCTCAGCGTGTGGGCGAGGCCCGGCGCGGTCAGCGTCTGCAGCCACACCTTGCCCGGCCCGGAAAGCCGGGCGAGGAACAGGCCGTCGCCGCCGAACAGCGCGTTCTTCACCCCGCGCATGGTGGTGATCTCGAAGGAGACGCTCTCCTCCAGCATGCCGACATGGCCGGGATGGGCGAGGATGACCTGCCCGGGCTGGAGGTCGTACGTGACCAGCTCGCCGCCCAGCTCGATCCAGGCCTGCGCCGCGCCGGACAGCTTCTGCAAAATGAAGCCCTCCCCGCCGAACACCGCCCCGCCCAGCGTCTGCTGGAACGCGCTGGCGATCTCGATGCCGCTCGTGCCGCACACGAAGCCGTGGCGATGCACCAGATAGCCGGCGCCGGGGCGCACCTCGATCTCCACGATGTTGCCGGGCATCTTGGCGGCGAAGGCGACATTGCCCGGCCCGCGCGCGGCGTGGAACTCGGTCATGAACAGGCCGGCGCCGGACACCGCCCGGCTCACCAGCCCGAACAGGCCGCCGCCACCGCCGCCGCCCATCGTCGATGTCGTCAGCTGCATGTCGCCGGACATCCAGGACAGCTGGTCCGGCGCGCCAATGACGGTCTCGCCGGCGTCGAGGCCGATCTCCAGCACCGGCAATGTGGTTCCGATGATTTTCGCGCGCATGCCGTCTTCCTCCCGTGTTCCTTCACCTATCTCGGCCACACCGACCTTAGGCGCGCCGCACGACAGGAGAAAGCGGCGCGAGGGGGCGAAAGGTTCCACGCGACAAAATCGCGAAGCCGACGAAATTCCTCCATTCCCGGGCCGCACGACCGTTCATGGCAGAGGAAGCGCGTGCTATGCTTGGTGGGTCTGGTTTTCAGTCCGGTTCTCAGTTCGGGAGTGCTCCATGCCTGCCGCGACCTCGTTCCTTCGCCTGAACCTTTCCTGTCCCAACAGCCTCGCCCCCGGCCTGCGCCGGCTCGGCCTTGCCGCCGTGCTCGCGCTCGGCATGCTGGCCGCGCCCGCCCTTACCGGCGGCACCGCGCAGGCCGCCGTCGCCACCCCGGCACTTGGCGCCGCGCCGACGCTCGCGCCGGTCACGGAGACTGTGCGCTGGGTGTGCGGACCCTGGCGCTGCGCCTGGCGTCCGAATTTCCGCTACTGGTACGTGCCGCCCTATGCCCGCGCCTGGGGCCCGCCGGTCGCACCCGGCTGCTTCTGGCGCCGTAACGGCTGGAACAACTGGGTCCACATCTGCCCGTAACCCGCGCGGGCGCCCGGTAACGCGGGAAGGCGCGGCACTCGGCCCGCGCTTTCCCGGTCCGTCAGGTTCATTCGAGCCCGACGGCATCGCGCGCGGCGGCGACTTCCTTCTGGCAGGCTTCCGTATCGCCCGCGGCATCGGCCTTGCGGGCGCGTTCCAGCGCGGCCAGCGCCTTTTCCGGCGCCGCGCCGTCACCGATCTCGCCCTCGACCTTGGCCATGCTGTCCGGCGTCGGCTCTGCGCCATCCTGAACGGCGTCGCTCTGCGGCGCCGTAGGACCGCTATTGGCGGCATCGGCGAGGATGCGGTCCACGGCGGCCTGGGTATCGATCACCATCTGGCTGCAGACGGAGTCGGCCTCGGCCCTCCCCCCGAAGCCGGTCGTCCCCACGACCAGAGCGGCGAGGGCGGCGAAAAGCGGCAGGCACCGTTTCATGGCACGTTGTTCCTTGAGAGGCGCCGTCCCGCGCGGCACCCGACCCTGGCGATTCGGGAGGGGAAGCGTCCCCGCGCCACTCTAGCAAACACCGCCGGGGGATTTCGAGACTCCCGCGCGCGACGCCGTGTCACGAGGCGCAATGAGGCGGGCCCGGCGTCAGTCGCGGGCGAACATCTCGCGCTCGCCGCGATGCACGGAGGGGTTCAGCGGCGGGCGGCCGAGCGAGCGGCGCTGGAACACGCTGGGGCGGCGGTGCTTCAGTCCGCCACGCCGGCGCCGGCGCAGCTTGGCGGCGGAAACCACCAGCCGGCCGAGCATCGGATAGGCCGGGCGGCGCGTGCCGTCTTCCCCGGTCACCAGCATGGGCAGGCCGAGCGCCCCGCTCCATCCGCGCCACTGCGCCACCACGTCGTCGATACCCGGCGCGCTGTAGAGCGTCACCGAAAGCCCGGGATCGGCATGGACCAGAACTACCGCCACGCCGTCATCCTCGCCCTCCGGGTCGAGCAGCGCCACCGCCACGCCCTCATAGCGCGACAGCTCCATCTCGATGCGCATCGGCACGCCGGACAGCCGGCGCCGCAGCACGATGCGCGTGGGGTGAAGCTCGACCAGCCGCGCGCCGGCATCGGCATTGGGATCGAGCGACTGGAAGACGAGCGGCCAGCCCTCCGGCGCGGACGGGCGGTCCAGCGCGACATAGGGGTAGGCCGGAACCGGAGGGCATGCCTCCACTGCGAACTGACGCCTCATGGTACTCCCCGCCGGTTTCAAAAGGCTCTGTCGGCCCCGGTCGTGAGGAGAAGCTAGAGGACGTCCTCTCCCCGCCGGCTTAAGGGAAATGGTTGATCGTTTCTTTGCGGGGTTCTTCCGGGCCTATGCTTGATGAAACCTTGAAAAGCTGCGGCTTTTTCGACCAGACCGGCTAAGAAACGGCGCACACCATTGGTTGGGCTTGCCAGCCCGCCCGCGCGCGCCTAAGGCGTGACGATGACCTCACCACTCCTTGATCCCGCGTCCGATCCGCTGGCCGATCCGACGATTGCGGCGCGCCATCTCGCGGATGCGGTGGTGGCGGCCGGCGCGGTCGCCGCCGCCATGTTCCGCGCCGGGGTGAAATCCTGGTCCAAGCACAATGATTCCCCGGTGACCGAGGCCGATCTGGCGGTTGATGCCATGCTGCGCGAGCGGCTCGGCGCGCTCGCCCCGGCCTATGGCTGGCTCTCCGAGGAAACCGTGGACGAGCCCTCGCGGCTGGAGCGAGACCGGGTGTGGATCGTCGACCCGATCGACGGCACCCGCGCCTACATGGCCGGCGGCGCCGACTGGTGCGTGGAGGCGGCACTGGTCGAGCGCGGTCGCCCGATCGCCGGCGCGCTGTTCGCCCCGGTCACGGACGAACTGTTCGTCGCCGTGCTGGGCGGCGGGGCCACCCGCAACGGCCAGCCGATCCGCGTTTCGCAGGCCGCGCAGGTGGAAGGCGCCCTTGTCGACGGTCCGGGGCCGTGGCTCAGCCATATCGACCGGGCCGGCCCGGTGCGGCGCCACCCGCGCATCCGTTCGCTGGCGCTGCGCATCGCGCGCGTGGCAACCGGCGAACTGGATGCGGCATTCGCGTCGCCCAATGGCAATGACTGGGACCTTGCCGCCGCCGACCTTTTGGTGCACGAAGCATATGGCCGCCTGACCACACTCGACGGCCTCCCGCTCGCTTACAACGCGCCCGTGCCGCGACATGGCGCCCTGGTTTCCGCCGGCGCCCTGTTGCACCCGTCCATGCTGGATGCGGCGCGCTAAGGCTGGCCCGATCGTAGGAACGCAACCGGCATGACCGATACCAAATCCCAGCTTCTCCACCTCGTCTTCGGCGGCGAGCTCGAAGACATTGACGGCGTGACCTTCAAGGATCTCGACCAGCTCGACATCGTCGGCATCTACCCGAACTATGCCGCCGCCCATGCCGCCTGGAAGTCCAAGGCGCAGCAGACCGTCGACAACGCGCATATGCGCTACTTCGTCGTGCATCTTCACCGGCTCCTGGACCCGGAATCCGGCTCCAACGCCCGCTGAGAGCGACATCGACACATGTGGCGCCGCATGCGCACATCGCGGAGGCTCCGTACCGCGCTCGGTCGGAGCATGGCCGCCTATTTGCGTTTCGTCTGGCGTTCCTCGCGCGTGGTGATGGAGCCGGCCGACCTTTATGATCTCGCGGAAGTGCAGCTTCCGATGATCCTCACCTTCTGGCACGGCCAGCATTTCCTCACGCCGTTCCTGGTGAAGCCGCACCACAAGGCGAAGGTCATGATCTCGCGCAGCAAGGATGCCGATGTGAACGCCGTCGCCGCCGAGGCGCTGGGCATCGGGACCATTCGCGGCTCCGGCGCGCAGGGCCGCAGCTTCCACCAGAAGGGCGGGCTCAACGCGACGATGGAGATGATCCGCAGCCTCGAAGAGGGTTGCAACGTCGCCATGACCGCCGACGTGCCCAAGATCAGCCGCGTCGCGGGCCTCGGCGTCATCACCATCGCCAAGCATTCCGGCCGGCCGATCTATCCGGTCGCCATCGCCACCCGTCACCGCATCCTCGCCCGGAGCTGGGACCGGGCGGCGATCCACCTGCCATTTGGCAAGGCGGCGGTGGTGGCCGGTGACGGCGTGCGCGTCGCGCCCGATGCCGGGCCCGAGGAGCTGGAGGCCGCCCGCCGCGAATTGCAGCGCCAGCTTGAGGTCGCGACCGCGCGCGCCGAGGAGCTGGTCGGCCGGCGCGCGCGCGGGAAGGAGCCCGTCGCGCATCATGGCTAGCGCGCGCTTCACCCTGCCGATCCGCGCCTACCGCCTCGCGACCTGGCTCGCGACGCCGTTCGTGCGGCTGCTGCTGATGAAGCGGCTGAAGCGCGGCAAGGAGGACGGGCCACGGCTGCGCGAGCGCCACGGGCTGAGCCGCGTGCCCCGGCCCAAGGGGCCGCTGGTGTGGCTGCACGGCGCGAGCGTCGGCGAGATGATCGCGGTGCTGCCGCTGATGGACCGGCTGCGGGCCCGCGGCTTCAAGGTGCTGCTGACCTCGGGCACGGTGACCTCGGCGCGGCTGGCCGCCAGCCGCCTGCCGCCGGACATCGTGCACCAGTTCGTGCCGCTGGATTCGCCGCTGTTCATGCGCCGCTTCCTCAAGCACTGGCGGCCCGATCTGGTGCTGCTGGTCGAATCCGAGCTCTGGCCTAACCTGCTAATCGAGGTGAACGCGCGCCGCACCCCGCTGGTGATGGTGAATGCGCGCATGTCGCCGAAATCCTTCGTCAACTGGCGCCGCCTGTCGAAGAGCGTGGCGGCGCTGCTGGCGCGGGTCGATCTGTGCCTCGCCCAGGGCCCGGACGACGGCGACCGGCTCAGCCGGCTCGGCGCGCCCCGCGTCACCGTCACCGGCAATCTGAAGTTCGACGCTCCGCCGCCGCCGGTCGACATCGTGGCCTTCGACGCGCTGCGCACCGCAACCTCCGGCCGGCAGGTGCTGGTGGCCGCCTCGACCCATCCGGGCGAGGAGGAGATGGTGATCGAGGCACATCAGCGCCTGCGCAAGGAGCTGCCGAACCTTCTCACCATCATCGCCCCGCGCCATCCCGAACGCGGCCGGGCGGTGCTGACGCTCGCCAACGAGGCGCAATGCCCTGCCGTGCTGCGATCGGACGGCTATCTGCCCGATCGCGGCACCCAGATCTATGTCGCCGACACCATCGGCGAGCTCGGCCTATTCTACCGGCTGGCGCCGGTCGCCCTGCTCGGCGGCTCGCTGGTGCGCCATGGCGGGCAGAACCCGATCGAGCCGATCAAGCTTGATACCGCGATCGTGCACGGGCCCTATGTCACCAATTTCGCCGAGATCTACCGCCGCCTCGACGAGGAGCGCGGCGGGGCTCAGGTGACCGACGCTCGCTCTCTCGCCGCCGCTGCCTATATGCTGTTCGCCGACGCGGCCGCGCGACAGCGCATGGTCGTTGCCGGGCAGGCCACCATCGCCAGCTTCGGCGGCGCGCTGGAACGCACCCTCGCCGCGATCGACCCCTATCTGGTGCAGATAAGGCTGGAAAGGCGCTGACGGCAATGCAGGCCCCCGATTTCTGGTGGCGGCGGGAGGTGAGGCTGAAGGCCGCCCTGCTCCGCCCGCTCGGCGCGCTGATCGGCGCCGCCACCGTCCTGCGCATGCGCCGCGCCGGCAGGGACCCCGGCATCCCGGTGATCTGCGTCGGCAATCCCACCGCTGGCGGCTCCGGCAAGACCCCGACCGCCATCCACCTCGTGCGCCACCTCGCCCGGCAGGGCCGCCGCCCGGCGATTCTGACGCGCGGTTATGGCGGGCGCGAGAAGGGCCCGGTTCAGGTCGATCCCACCCGCCATCTCTCCGGCGATGTCGGCGACGAGCCGCTGCTGCTCGCCCGCGCCGCCCCGACCTATGTGTCGCGCGACCGTGTGGCCGGTGCCGCCGCCGCCGTCGCGGACGGGGCGGACCTGCTGCTGATGGATGACGGCTTCCAGAATCCGGCGCTGGCCAAGGCGCTGTCCATCCTGGTGGTGGACGGGGCGGTGGGCATCGGCAATGGCCTGTGCCTTCCCGCCGGCCCGCTGCGTGCGCCGCTGTCCCCGCAACTCGCCCGCGCCCAGGCCCTGCTGGTGATCGGCGAGGGCGCGGCCGGCGAACGCGTGGCGCGCGAAGGCTACGAGGCCGGGCTGAAGGTGCTGCGCGGGCGCCTCGCGCCGGATGCGCAGACCCTCGCCCAGCTCATCGGCCGGCGCGTGCTGGCCTTCGCCGGCATCGGCCGGCCCGCCAAGTTCTTCGAGACGCTGCGCTCGCTCGGCGTGCTGCCGGCAATCACGCGCGCCTTCCCCGACCATCACGTCTTCACCGGCACCGAGGCCGTCGAATTGCGGCTTCAGGCCGAGCGCGAGGGGCTGCTGCTGGTGACCACGGAGAAGGATGCCGCCCGGCTTGCCGGCAGCGATGCCGGCCGCACGCTGCTCAGCGCCTGCATGGTGCTGCCGGTGCGGCTGGCGCTGGAGCCGCAGAGCGCGGCGGCGCTGGATGCGCTGATCGCCGAGCGGGCCGCGCCCCGGCGCTGATCGATGTGCCGGTCAGTCCTTCGCGGGACGCAGCCGACCCGGATGCAGCCGGGCGAGCGCGGCCTGCGGGGTGGCATAGGCTTCCTGCAGATCGACGTTCCAGTAGCGCAGCTCGTCGAGCGGGATCGCCTCGCCGGTCACGGCGCAGCGCACATAGGTGCCCGGCCGCACCACGCGGAAATCGCCGTCGAGATAACGCACCTCGGCCTCGCCGGACGCGGAGAATCGTTCAAACCTGTTCATCGCCCGATGCGGTCCTTACGGCCGCCCTTCAATGCCCTGCGCGCCAAGCCGTCCACTGCGACGGACGACCGCTCCACCATAAAGACCGGGGCGCCGTTACCGCAACCCCGCTTGCTGCAACCCTGCTTGTCGCAACATAATTTGCCGCAAACGTTCGCGCTGTCATCCGCCGAACAAGGTGGGCTGCCCGTCCTCATCCGGCAAGGGCTTCGCCCGTCGCCTCGGCGCGGGCCGGGCCGGGGCTGGCCGCGTGGAGGGCGCGGGCGGGGTGGCCAGCTCGCCGCCCGCCACCGCCGCGACATGGCCGTCGGCGAATTCGAGATCGAGGGCGGCACCCGCAGCGACTTGCCCGGCCCGGCGCAGCGGCGCGCCAGAGGCATCGCGCACCAGCGCGAATCCGCGCTCCAGCACGCCGTGATAGGATAAAGCCTGCATCAGCTGGCCGAGCCCCGCCAGCCGGCGCGCCCGCTCCTGCCCCGCCCGCAGCATGGCCGGCCGCAAACGCGCGGAGAGCCCTTCCAGCCGCTCGCGCGAACGGGCGTTGCGCTCGGCCTGCGCCTTGGCGTTGGCCCGTAGCGCACTGTCGAGCCGGGCGGCGAACAGCTCGAAACGCTCGCGCCGGCGCTCCACCAGCACGGCGAGCCGGGAGGGCGACAACCGCCCCTCGGCCCGTGTCAGCCGCAGCCGGTGCGCGCCGGCATTGGCTTTGAGCGCACGCGGCAGCCGGCCGGACGCCATGTCGAGCCGCTGGCGCGGCTGGGCGAGCAGCGCGTCCGCGCTCGGCAGCAGCCGGGAGAGCGCGCGAAGTTCCCCGCGCCGCCGCTCCGCCATGCGCGCCATCGCCCCGCCAAGCCGCGCACCGAGCCCCTGCACCTCGGCGATCAGTTCGCCGCGCACCGGCACCGCCATCTCGGCGGCGGCGGTCGGGGTGGGCGCGCGCACATCGGCCGCGAAGTCGATCAGCGTCACGTCGGTCTCGTGGCCAACCGCAGAAATCAGCGGAATGCCGCTCTCGGCCGCGGCGCGCACCACGATCTCCTCGGAAAAGCCGAGCAGGTCTTCGAGCGAACCGCCGCCGCGCGCGACGATCAGCACGTCCGGGCGCGGCACCGGGCCGCCCACGGGGAGCGCGTTGAAGCCGCGAATGGCGGCGGCCACTTCCGCGCCCGAGGTTTCGCCCTGCACCCGCACCGGCCACACCAGCACATGGCGCGGGAAACGGTCCTCCAGCCGGTGGAGAATGTCGCGGATCACCGCCCCCGTCGGCGAGGTGACGACGCCGATCACGCGCGGCAGGAAGGGCGGGCGCCGCTTGCGCTCGGGAGCGAACAGGCCCTCGCTGGCGAGCCGGCGCTTCCTCTCCTCCAGCATCGCCATGATCGCGCCGGCACCGGCGAATTCGAGCTGCTCGATGACGATCTGATAGGAGGACTTGCCGGGAAAAGTGGTGATGCGCCCGATGGCGACCACTTCCAGCCCTTCCTCGGGCTTGAGCCGCAGCCGGCCGAAATTGCCCTTCCACACCACCGCGTCGAGCCGGGCGTTCTGGTCCTTCAGGCTGAAATAGGCATGACCGGAGGAATGCGGCCCGCGATAGCCGGAGATTTCGCCGCGCACCCGCACATGGCCGAACGCGTCCTCCACCGTGCGCTTCAGCGCGCCGGAAAGTTCGGAGACGGTCCAGTCGGGGGCGTTGGAGGTCGGGGAATCGGTCATGTCGTCGGGCATGAGGGAGTGATAGTCGCTTTTGACGGAAGCGGGAACGCCTGCCGGATGCCCGGTCATGTTCGCCTTGATCCGCGCAGGCGCCGGCCTTAGGTTGCGCGCGATTTTCCGCCAACCGCCGGCATCCCCATGATCGATCCCACGCTTCCGCCCCACATGCGCCCCGACAAGTCGTTCCAGGGGCTCATCCTCGCGCTCCATGCCTTCTGGGCGGACAAGGGCTGCGTGGTGCTGCAACCCTACGACATGGAAGTCGGCGCCGGCACCTTTCATCCCGCCACCACGCTGCGCGCGCTCGGCCCGCTGCCGTGGAAGGCCGCCTATGTGCAGCCCTCCCGCCGGCCCAAGGACGGGCGCTATGGCGAGAACCCCAACCGGCTCCAGCATTATTACCAGTACCAGGTGATCCTGAAGCCCTCGCCCGCCGACCTGCAGGACCTCTACCTCGCCTCGCTCGACGCCATCGGCATCGACCTGAAGCTCCACGATGTGCGCTTCGTCGAGGACGACTGGGAAAGTCCGACGCTCGGCGCCTGGGGGCTGGGCTGGGAATGCTGGTGCGACGGCATGGAAGTCTCGCAGTTCACCTATTTCCAGCAGGTGGCGGGCATCGAGTGCTCCCCGGTCTCGGGCGAACTGACCTACGGGCTGGAGCGCCTCGCCATGTATGTGCAGGGGGTCGAGAACGTCTACGACCTCAACTTCAACGGCCGCGAGGGCGACGAGAAGGTCACCTATGGCGACGTGTTCCTGCAGGCCGAGCAGGAATATTCCCGGCACAATTTCGAGCATGCCGACACGGCGATGCTGCTGGAGCAGTTCCGCATGGCGGAGAGCGCCGCCGCGACATATCTCGCCGCCGGCTGGAACGACGACAAGACCCGCCACCTGATGGCCCAGCCCGCCTATGACCAGTGCATCAAGGCGAGCCACGTCTTCAACCTTTTGGACGCGCGCGGCGTGATCTCGGTGACCGAGCGCCAGAGCTACATCCTGCGCGTGCGCGAACTCGCCAAGGCCTGCGGCGCCGCCTGGCTGGCGACGGCGGCGGGCGGAACGCCCAGCGCAGCGTGAGGTAACGCGAACGTCGATGTTCGCAGCCTGACCTCGTTGGCCGGCCTTCCGGCCGCGCCCTCTCCGTGCCGAACCGGCCCACGGCCATAGAGGGAGCGACATCATGTTCGGCAACAGGCTTCGCGCGCCATCCCCCGCCTCGGGCGTAAGAGCGTCGGTTCGGCGACCTCACGCCCCACCGCTCGGCCCTGAGCGCATCACGGCAGGCGGATTTCGTTGTCAGGCGGCTCCGGCGGCGATTTCCTCGGCGCGGTCCGGCGCGTACACTGTCGCCGCGCGATGCGTCGCGGCCGGGCGGGGGCGCCGGCGGCGAGCACCGCCGGGCGACCGCCATCGGCCGACCGCCGCTTCCAGCGCCCCACGGGATCAATGCCGGTGACCGTGACCAGCCTCGACGACGCCTCCGCCATCCCCTCGCCCGCCGCGCCCATTCCCGCCGCACCGCGCGCCCTCGTCGCCGGCGCGCTCGGCAATGCGCTGGAATGGTACGACTTCGCCGCCTATGGCTTCCTCGCCGCGATCTTCGCGCAGAACTTCTTTCCCGAGAGCGACGCCTTTGTCGGCCTCATCGCGGCTTTCGGCGTGTTCGCGGCCTCGTTCCTGATGCGGCCGGTCGGGGGCATCGTGTTCGGGCATATCGGCGACCGCTACGGGCGGCGGCAGGCGCTGTTCATCTCCGCCGGCATGATGACCTTCTCCACCGTCGCCATCGGCCTGTTGCCGACCTACGCGACGCTCGGCGCGCTGGCCCCCGTGCTGCTGCTGGTGCTGCGGCTGCTGCAGGGGCTGTCCATCGGCGGCGAGTACACCACCTCGGCGATCTTCCTCGCCGAGAATGCCCGCCCGCACCGGCGGGGCTTCATCGCCTCCTTCGCCGGCTGCGGCGCCTCGGGCGGCACGCTGCTGGGCTCGGCGGTCGCGGCGGTGACCGCGACCGTGATGACCAGCGACGATCTCGCCGCCTGGGGCTGGCGCGTGCCGTTCCTGCTCGGCATCCTGCTCGGCGGCTTCACGCTCTATCTGCGCGGCTCGGCGATTCCCGAGCCCCGCCGCGTGCCCGCCGCGCCAGATGCTCATGACGGCCTGCCGCTGCTCCTCGCCTTCCGCATCGACGGGGCGAACATGCTGCGCGCCGCGGCGCTGAACCTCACGCTCGGCGTCGGCTTCTACATGCTGTTCGTCTACCTCACGACCTATATGCAGCAGGTCGACGGGCTGGAGGAGCGGGTCTCGCTCCAGATCAACACGGCGAGCATGCTGGCCGTGCTGGTGCTCGCCCCGGTCTTCGCCGCGCTGTCGGACCGGGTGGGGCGCAAGCTCGTGGTCTGCGCCGGGCTGGTCGGCCTCGTCCTGTTCTCCTGGCCGCTGTTCCGCCTGCTCGATGCCGGCACGCCGGGCCTCGCGCTCGCCGGCCAGCTCGGCTTCGCCGTGCTCATCGCCGCCTATGCCGGGCCGATGCCCTGCGTGCTGGTGGAGATGTTCCGGCCGGAGACGCGCTGCACCGCGCTCTCGCTCAGCTACAATGTCGCGCTCGGCCTTGCCGGCGGCACCGCGCCGATGGTGGCTGTGTATCTGGTCACCCGCGAACAGTTCGACATGGGGCCGGCGGTCTATCTGATCGCGGTCTCGGTGGTGTCGCTGGTCGCCGCGCTGACCCTGACCGAGCGTCGCGGCGCCTCGCTCGGCTAAACTCCGCCCTCCCCATGCGCGCGCGGGCATGCTAGGGCCTCGCTCGACCTTTTCCCCGGAGCGCGGCGGCCGGCTTGCCGCGCGCTATGATGCAAGCGTACGCCACGATGCCCGATCTGCTGCTCGAACTGTTCTGCGAAGAAATCCCGGCCCGCATGCAGGCGCAGGCCGCCGACTCCTTGAGGAAGCTCGTCACCGATGCGCTGGTCGAGCGCGGCCTTCTCTATGAGGGCGCCAAGGCGTTCGTCACCCCGCGCCGGCTGGCGCTCGCGGTTCACGGCCTGCCGGCCAGCCAGCCGGATGTGCACGAGGAGAAGAAGGGCCCGCGCGTCGGCGCGCCGGACGGCGCGATCCAGGGCTTCCTGAAGGCGGCGGGGCTCACCTCCATCGATCAGGCCAAGATCGAGAACGACCCGAAAAAGGGCGAGTTCTACGTCGCCCATATCCACAAGCACGGCCGGCCGACGCCGGAGGTGATCGCCGAGATCGTGCCGGCGATCATCCGTTCCTTCCCCTGGCCGAAATCGATGCGCTGGGGCAAGAACTCGGTGAACCCGAACACGCTGCGCTGGGTGCGCCCGCTGCAATCGATCATCGCCACCTTCGGCCCGGAGACCGAGGAGCCGGAGGTGGTGCCGTTCGAGGTCGACGGCATCCGCTCGGGCGACATCACGCGCGGCCATCGCTTCCTGTCGCAGGGCACGATCCGCGTGCGCCGTCTGGACGATTATCTCACCAAGCTGGAGGCCGCCTTCGTGGTGGCCGACCGCGAGCGGCGCAAGGACATCATCCTCAACGACGCGAAGGACCTCGCCCTCGCGCAGGGGCTGGAGCTGGTCGAGGATGCCGGCCTCACCGACGAGATTTCCGGCCTGGTGGAATGGCCGGTGGTGCTGATGGGATCGTTCGACCCGGCCTTCCTCGACGTGCCGGACGAGGTGATCCGCGCCACCATCCGCGCCAACCAGAAATGCTTCGTGCTCAAGGACCCGAGCACCGGGCGCCTCGCCAACCGCTTCATCCTGGTGTCGAACCTCGCGGCCACCGATGGCGGCAAGGCGATCGTCGCCGGCAATGAGCGCGTGATCCGCGCCCGGCTGTCGGACGCCAAATTCTTCTGGGAGACCGACAAGAAGACCAACGCCAGCGTGCCGCTCGACGAGCGTCTGGCGAAGTTCAAAAACGTCACCTTCCACGAGAAGCTCGGCTCGCAATATGAGCGCATCGAGAGGATCGCTGCACTGGCCGAAGTGCTGGCGCCGCTGGTGGGCGCCGATCCGGCGCTCGCGAAAGCCGCCGCGCTCTACGCCAAGAGCGACCTGCGTACCGAAGTGGTCGGCGAGTTCCCGGAAGTGCAGGGCCTGATGGGCCGCTATTACGCCGAGCTGGAAGGGCTCGACCCCGCCATCGCGCTCGCGGCGGAAGAACACTACAAGCCGCAGGGTCCGACCGACCGTGTGCCGACCGCCCCGGTCTCGATCGCCGTGGCGCTGGCCGACAAGCTCGACACGCTCACCGGCTTCTGGGCGATCGACGAGAAGCCGACCGGCTCCAAGGACCCCTACGCACTCCGCCGCGCCGCGCTCGGCGTGGTGCGCATGGTGCTGGACAACGGGCTGCGGGTGAAGCTCGCTGGCTTCGCCGATCCCGACCTTCTCTCCTTCTTCGCCGACCGCCTGAAGGTCCACCTCCGCGAGGCCGGTGCCCGTCACGACCTCGTCGATGCCGTGTTCGCGCTTGAAGGGCAGGACGACCTCCTGCTCGTCACCAAGCGCGTCGAGGCGCTCGGGCGCTTTCTTGCCACCGAGGACGGCCGCAACCTGCTGGCCGGCACCAAGCGCGCGGCGAATATTCTGCGCATCGAGGAGAAGAAGGACGGTGTGTCTTATGACGGCGGCGTCGATGTCGTGCTGCTGCACGAGCCGGAGGAGCGCGCGCTCGCCGACGCCATCGCCGCGCTCGGCCCGAAGATCGAGGCCGCGCTGGCGGCGGAGGATTTCGAGGGCGCCATGAGCCTGATCGCCGGCCTGCGCGCACCCGTGGACGCGTTCTTCGACAAGGTCACGGTGAATGCCGCCGACCCCGCGCTGCGCGTCAACCGGCTGCGGCTGCTCGCCGACATCCGCGCCATCACCCGCCAGATCGCGGATTTCGACCGCATCGAGGGCTGAACTGCCGGTCTGTGAATCCGGGCGGGAGGTCCACCGGAACCTTTCCCCGCCCGGTGCGGTTCTTGAGGGTCACCCCACGGGAGTACCCCTCATGGAAGTCAGCATCGTCGCCCTTCAGCCGCTCGTCGCGCTCATCGCCGGCATTCTCATCCTGCTGATCCCGCGCCTGCTCAACTACATCGTCGCGATCTACCTGATCTTCATCGGCGTGATGGGCCTGCTCGGCCCCGGCGGGCTGGAACGCCTCGGACTTTGAGCGAAGGCGGGGTGCTAGAGCATTTCCCGCGAAAGTTGATCGACTTTCGCGACGAGGAAATGCTCCAGTCCGTTGAATCGAGAGCACTTTCTTTCCGATCAGGTGATTCCACCTGATCGGAAAGAGCTCTCGGCCCCGCCGCCCGTCACCGCGCCGTCACGCCCGGCCGATCACGCGGTCCACGCTCCACGGACCGGCGCCGGAGAACACGAAGTAGAAGAAGACGAAGCAGAACAGGATGGCGAGGTTGCCATTATTGTTGATCGGGTAGAAATCCTGCGGCGCGTGACGCAGGAAATAGGCGAAGGCCATCACGCCGGACAGCACGAACGCCGCCGGGCGAGTGAACAGCCCGATCAGGATCAGCCCGCCGCAGACCAGCTCGAAGATGCCGGCAATGCCGGGCAGCGAGGTCAGGCTGGGAATGTTGTCGCCCGGCGGAAAGCCCAGAACCTTGCGCAAGCCATATTGCAGGATCAGCAGCGCCGCCATCACGCGCAGAAGGCTGAGCACATGGGGCGCGAGGCGGTTGAGCGTAGCGGTCATTTTTCAATCCCAAGGTTTGTTGCAAGAGCTGTTGCAAGAGCTGTTGCAAGAGTTGTTGCGGGTGATCCGGCTGGTTTCCTGATGCCCCAATACACCCCCTGCGACAATCGGCGCAGGGCTCACATTGATGTGCAACGCACAAAAAATGCCGCATCGCGAATGATGGGCCCTCAAGCCGTGCGAATGATGGATTGAACCCTTGCGCGCGAAAGGCTAGACCTAATTTTGGGAAAGCTCATGGAGCGGCTCGGCCGTGACAGCGCAACCCACTGGCAGGTTTAAGTTTTCGGTATCGTCTGAATTTCCACCAGGGCGATGGGCGCGCGCGGGCGCTTCCTACCAACAGGACTTCCGAAATGACGAAATGGGTCTACACCTTCGGCGACGGCACTGCGGAAGGTGCGGCGGATATGCGCAACCTTCTCGGCGGCAAGGGCGCAAACCTTGCTGAAATGTCGAATCTCGGGCTGCCGGTGCCTCCCGGCTTCACCATCTCGACCGAGGTCTGCACGTATTACTACGCCAACGGCAACGTCTATCCGGCCTCGCTGAAGGCCGATGTCGAGGCCGCGCTCGCCCATGTCGGCAAACTCGCCGGCCGCGTTTTCGGCGATTCCGCCAACCCGCTGCTCGTCTCGGTGCGCTCGGGCGCCCGCGCCTCGATGCCGGGCATGATGGACACCGTGCTCAATCTCGGCCTGAACGACGTCACCGTCGAGGCCGTGGCCGCCGGCTCCGGCAACCCGCGCTTCGCCTATGACAGCTACCGCCGCTTCATCCAGATGTACTCGAACGTGGTGCTCGACTTCCCGCATCACCACTTCGAAGAGGTGCTGGACGGCTTCAAGGCCGATAATGGCTACACGCTCGACACCGACCTCTCGGCCGATGACTGGAAGGAAATCGTCAAGCGCTACAAGGCGCTGGTCGAGCACGAGCTCGGCACCCCCTTCCCGCAGGACCCCCATGCCCAGCTCTGGGGCGCCATCGGCGCGGTGTTCGGCTCCTGGATGAACCAGCGCGCCATCGTCTATCGCCGCCTGCACGCCATCCCCGAAAGCTGGGGCACGGCGGTGAACATCCAGGCCATGGTGTTCGGCAATATGGGCGACACCTCCGCCACCGGCGTCGCCTTCACCCGCAACCCCTCGACCGGCGAGAACGCGCTCTATGGCGAGTTCCTGATCAACGCGCAGGGCGAGGATGTGGTGGCGGGCATCCGCACCCCGCAGAACATCACCGAGGTCGCGCGCATCGAGGCCGGCTCCGACAAGCCCTCGATGGAAAAGGCGCTCCCCGAGGTCTACGCCGAGTTCATCCGCATCGCCGGCGTGCTGGAGCGCCACTACCGCGACATGCAGGACCTCGAATTCACCGTCGAGCGCGGCAAGCTGTGGATGCTGCAGACCCGCTCGGGCAAGCGCACCGCCAAGGCCTCGCTGCGCATCGCGGTGGAACTGGCCGATGCCGGCGTGATCACCCGCGAGGAAGCGATCGCCCGCGTCGATCCCGCCGCGCTGGACCAGCTGCTGCACCCGATGCTCGACCCCAAGGCCGACAAGAACATCATCGGCTCCGGCCTGCCGGCCTCGCCGGGCGCGGCCTCGGGTGAGATCGTGTTCTCGGCCGACGAGGCGGAGCTGCTCAAGACGCAGGGCCGCAAGGTCATCCTGGTGCGCATCGAGACCTCGCCGGAAGACATTCACGGCATGCACGCCGCCGAAGGCATCCTCACCACCCGCGGCGGCATGACCTCGCACGCCGCCGTGGTGGCGCGCGGCATGGGCAAGCCCTGCGTCTGTGGCGCCGGCACCATCCGCGTCGACTACGCCGCCGGCACGCTCTCCTCGGGCGGCGTCACCCTCAGGAAGGGCGACATCCTCACCCTCGACGGCGGCACCGGCCAGGTGATCGCCGGCGCGGTGGCGACGCTCCAGCCGGAGCTGTCCGGTGAGTTCGGCACGCTGATGGGCTGGGCCGACGGCGTGCGCCGCCTCAAGGTTCGCGCCAATGCGGAAACCCCGCTGGATGCCCGCACCGCGAAGAACTTCGGCGCCGAGGGCATCGGCCTGTCGCGCACCGAGCACATGTTCTTCGACGGCGACCGCATCCGTTCCGTGCGCGAAATGATCCTTGCGGACGACGAGAAGGGCCGTCGCGCCGCGCTCGCCAAGCTGCTCGCCGCCCAGCGCTCGGACTTCCAGGAGCTGTTCGAGATCATGGACGGCCTGCCGGTCACGATCCGCCTGCTCGACCCGCCGCTGCACGAATTCCTGCCGCACACCGACGCGGAGATCGCGGAAGTGGCGGCCGGCCTCGGCGTTTCCGCCGCCAAGCTCGCCGCGCGCAAGAAGGAGTTCGACGAGTTCAACCCGATGCTCGGCTTCCGCGGCTGTCGTCTCGCCATCGCCTTCCCGGAGATCGCCGAGATGCAGGCCCGCGCGATCTTCGAGGCCGCCGTGGCGGCGGAGAAGAGCACCGGCAAGCCGGTGGTGCCGGAAATCATGGTGCCGCTGATCACCGGCAAGAAGGAGTTCGACCTCGTCAAGGCCGACATTGACGGCGTGGCGGCTAAGGTCGAGGCCGAGACCGGCACCAAGCTGAACTATCAGGTCGGCACCATGATCGAGCTGCCGCGCGCCGCGCTGAAGGCGGGCGAGATCGCGGAGACCGCGGAGTTCTTCTCCTACGGCACCAACGACCTGACCCAGACCACCTACGGCATCTCGCGCGACGATGCTGGCACCTTCCTCGGCACCTATATCGGCAAGGGCATCTTCGAGGTCGACCCGTTCGTGTCGATCGATGTCGACGGTGTCGGCGAGCTGGTGAAGATCGCGACCGAGCGCGGGCGCGCGGTGCGTCCCAAGCTCAAGCTCGGCATTTGCGGCGAGCATGGCGGCGACCCGGCCTCGGTGGCGTTCTGCGAGGAAGTGGGACTCGACTATGTGTCGTGCTCGCCCTTCCGCGTGCCGATCGCCCGCCTCGCCGCCGCGCAGGCGGCGCTGAAGACGCAGGCCGCCAGCCAGGCGTGACGCGTCGGCAAATTGAAAACCGCAGCGGCCGGGCCTGAGCCCGGCCGTTTTGCTTTGGCCGGACGGCCGTCCCCGGAAGGGGCCGCAGAGCGCGGCTGGCCAAGGTCGGTGCGGGGATGGGGATGGCCTTTCGCGCCGCACAGCTTATATAAGGACCATCATCAACAAGGATGTGGTCGAACCGCGGTCCGATGCGGACCGCCTTGATTGGATAGGATTTGCAAGTTCTCGTCCGCGACAACAATGTCGATCAGGCGCTGCGTGTACTGAAGAAGAAGATGCAGCGCGAAGGTGTTTTCCGTGAAATGAAGGCCCGGCGGTCTTATGAAAAGCCGTCCGAGAAGCGCAACCGGGAAGCGGCGGAAGCCGTGCGCCGCGCGCGCAAGCTGGCCCGCAAGCAGGCCGTGCGCGAGGGCCTGATCGCTGCGCCGAAAAAGAAGCCGCTGCCGGCGCGCGGCCGTCCCGCTGACGCGTTCTCGGCCCCTGCGCCGGCCGCCGAGGCGAAATAATATTGAACGGCCTTGCCGAAATAGGGTGAAAGCCCTATGTTGTCTTCATCGATCTTGCACGTTGAATGTTGTTTTGCGCGATCCGCGCTTTGGCGAACTTCCTCTCAAATCGATGAGCATGTGCCGTTTCGCCTTTCGGCGGGCGGCTTGGTTTCTGTTCCGAATGAAGGAATATCGTCATGGCGACGGGTACTGTGAAGTGGTTTAACGGCCAGAAGGGCTATGGTTTCATTCAGCCGGACAACGGCGGGTCGGACGTGTTCGTCCACATCTCCGCCGTGGAGCGCGCCGGCATGACCGAGCTGCGCGATGGACAGAAGATCTCCTTCGAGATCGAGTCCGATCGCCGCACCGGCAAGCAGTCGGCCGGCAATCTGCAGGCGGCGTGATCGTGCTGCCGGCTCCTGACCACGGATGTACTGGCAGGAACCGTTGAGCACAGTGGGAAGGCCGGGAACATCCCGGCCTTTTTCATTTTCAGGGATGACGACGATGGTTGAACCGACCCGCGACAATCTCTTCAAGCCCAATCTCACCAAGGCCGAGAGCAAGGCCGACGCGGTATCGCGCATCGCCAAGACGATGATCGATCAGGAAGTCGCCCGGCGCGACGCCAAGACCGCGCGGCTGCGCGAAGCACGCCTCGCGCAGGAGGCCGCTGCGACGCCGGTGGCGGCGAAGACGGCACGCCCGGTGCGCGCGCGCGGTGGCAAATAGGCGCCGGCCTATCCGGCACGCGAGGACAGCAGCGCCTCCGCGACCTCAACGAACCCCGCGCCACCCGGCTCTGCGGTGATCCGGCGCGGCGGCGTCTCAATCCCGTGCAGACAGCGCGTGACGGTGCTGACCCCGACACTGTGCCGGAAGCAGCCGAACATCGGCGCACCGCTGGCGCAATCGCCGACATAACGCACGGCGTCGGACTCGGTGGCGACGAGCGTCCCGAACCCCAAGCGAACGCGGTACGCCAGACGAGCGTGTGAAATCCCGCCGAGCCCCCAGAGATTATTGAGCATCAGACGGCGCCCTCGCCCCACCGACAGGCAGAGTACGCGATTAGATTTAGATCTTGGACGCCCGATTTCGTACTCAGGCACGAGGACGCGATGGCCGAACGATTGTCTCGCGATGCGGAAAGGTGGCTCGCCGAACGGGATTGAGGTTACCCTCTCACCCCCGAGCCGCCGCCTTCAGCCGGTACAGCGCCTCCAGCGCCTCGCGCGGGGTCATCTCGTCGGGGTCGATGGCGTCTAGCGCCCCCTTCACCGCCGCCGCGACCGGATCGGCCTTCGCGGCCGGCGCCTGCGCCGCCGGGACACGGTTCAGCGCGGCGAACAGCGGCAGGTCGTCGAGGATGCGCTGGGCGGGCGCCGCGCGGTCGGCGCTTTCCAGTTCGGTGAGCACCGCCTTGGCCCGCGCCACCACCATGGGCGGCAGGCCGGCGAGCTTGGCGACCTGAATGCCGTAGGAGCGGTCCGCCGCACCCGGCACCACCTCGTGCAGGAAGATCACCTCGCCCTCCCACTCCTTCACCTTCACCGTCGCGTTGACGAGGCGGTCGAGGCGCTGGGAGAGCGCGGTCAGCTCATGGAAATGCGTGGCGAACAGGCCGCGACAGCGATTGACCTCGTGCAGATGCTCAAGGCTCGCCCAGGCGATGGAGAGGCCGTCAAAGGTCGCGGTGCCGCGCCCGATCTCGTCGAGAATCACCAGCGAGCGGTCGGTCGCCTGATTGAGGATCGCGGCGGTCTCCACCATCTCGACCATGAAGGTCGAGCGCCCGCGCGCCAGATCGTCCGCCGCGCCGACGCGCGAGAACAGCCGGTCCACCGCGCCCAGCCGGGCCGAGGCCGCCGGCACGAAGGCGCCGGCCTGCGCCAGCACCGCGATCAGCGCGTTCTGCCGCAGGAAGGTGGACTTGCCCGCCATGTTCGGGCCGGTGACCAGCCAGATCCGTCCAGCCGGCGCCGCCTTCTTGGCCTCGGGCGCGGAGAGGTCGCAGTCATTGGCGACGAACGGCCCGCCATCGCGCGTCAGCGCCTGCTCCACCACCGGATGCCGGCCGCCGGAAATCGCGAAATCGAGGCTGCCATCGACATGCGGCCGGACATAGCCCTGCTCCACCGCCAGCGCGGCGAGGCCGGCGGTGACGTCGACCACCGCAAGTGCCCCGGCTGCGGCGCGGATGCTCTCCGCCAGCGCGTTCACCGCCGCCACCAGCTGGTCGAAAATGCCCTGTTCCAGCCCGAGCGCGCGCTCGCCGGCGCTGGCGATCTTCGCCTCCAGCTCGCCAAGCTCGGTCGAGGTGAAGCGCATCGCCCCCGCCATAGTCTGGCGGTGCACGAACACGCTGGCGAAAGGCGGCTCGCGCAGCCGGTCGGCATTCTGCTGGCTGACCTCGACGAAATAGCCGAGCACCGCATTGTGCCTGATCTTCAAGGACTTGACGCCGGTCTCCTCGGCATAGCGCCGCTCCAGCGCCGCCACCACGCGCCGGCTCTCGTCGCGCAGCGCGCGCAAGCCGTCGAGGTCGGGATCATAGCCGGCGCGGATGAAGCCGCCGTCGCGGCGGTTCAGCGGCAGCTCATCGGCCAGCGCGGCGGACAGCAGCGCGGCCAGCGCGGGGTCGACGCCCGAGAGCGTGGCGGCGGCCTCGGCAAGCTCGCGCGGCGCCTCGCCCGCGATCATCCCGGCAAGGGCGGCGCCCTCGGCGAGGCCGCGCCCGATGGCGGAGAGGTCGCGCGGGCCCGAGCGGCCCAGCGCGACACGCGACAGCGCGCGGGCGAGGTCCGGCGCGCCGGCAAGGCGGGCGCGCAACGCCTCGCGCAAAGCGGGCGCCTCGACCAGATGCTCCACCGCATCCAGCCGCGCATTGATGCGCGCCGGGTCGGTCAGCGGCTCGGCGAGGCGCCGGGCCAGAAGCCGCGCCCCGGCCGAGGTCACGGTGCGGTCGACGCTGGCATTGAGGCTGCCGGCGCGGTCCCCGGTCGTGGTGCGCAGGATTTCGAGATTGGCGCGGGTGGCGGGGTCGATCACCATCACATCCGCGCTGGCCTCGCGCACCGGGCGCTGCAAGGGCGGACGGGCGCCGAGCTGGGTGCGCTCGATATAGGCGACCACGGCCGCGGCGGCGGTCAGCTCGGCGCGGGTGAAGGCGCCGAAGGACTCCAGCGTCGCCACCTGGAAAAAGCCGGCGATGCGCCGCTCCGCCACCGTGCCGTCGAAACTCTCCTTGGGCAGCGGCGTCACCGCCGGCAGGCTGCGCCACAGCTCGCGGAACGCCGGCTCACCGAACACGGCGTCCGGCACCAGAAGCTCCGCCGGCTCAATGCGGGCGAGATCGGCGGCGAGCCGCCCGGCATCGGTCTCCGCGACCCGGAACGAGCCGGTGGAGATGTCCGCGAAGGCCAGCGCATAGACGTGACCGTCCTCGCCCTCGCCGCCGCGCAGCCGGGCCAGCGCCGCCAGCACATTCTCGCGCCGGGCATCCAGCAGCGCGTCCTCGGTCAGCGTGCCGGGGGTGACGAGGCGGGTGACGTCGCGGCGCACCACGCTCTTCGGGCCGCGCTTCTTGGCCTCGGCCGGGTCTTCGATCTGCTCGCACACCGCGACGCGGTGGCCGCAGGCGATCAGCTTGTGCAGATATTCCTCGGCGCGCTCCACCGGCACGCCGCACATCGGAATATCCGCGCCCTGATGTTTGCCGCGCTTGGTCAGCACGATGCCGAGCGCGCGCGAGGCGATTTCCGCGTCCTCGAAGAACAGCTCGTAGAAATCGCCCATCCGGTAGAACAGCAGGCTGTCCGGGTTGGCGGTCTTGATCTCGATATATTGCGCCATCATGGGCGTGACGCGTTCGGCGTCGGCTCCCGCTTTGGGCGCGGCGCGCGGGGCGGCGTCCTGCGTCGCGGGCTCAAGGGAAGCGGCGGCGGCCTCAGTTTTCTCGGTCATGGAATCCATAGGCCAAGGCTTGCAGGGGTGGGCCCGGCACTTCAAGCCCGATGCCGGTCTTGTCCCCCTAAAGCTGCCCGCTCACAGCTCGATGCCGCGCAGCGCGTCGGGGTCCATCAGCGCCATCATCCGGCCGGCGGCGGCCCGGGCGAGCCGCAGCGTCACCGCCCGCCGCGTGGACGCGACCAGCGGATGGCGCGGCGCCTCGCGGATCAGCCCGGCGCCGAACGCATCCGCGACCAGTATGCCGACATCCTCGGGCAGGATTTCCAGCGGGAAGTCGGGAGCGACGGCGAAGAACAGCCGGTCGCAGAACAGGCGGTACTCGGCCCATTTGCGGTCGGTGCGGAAGTCGATGACCGAGGATTTGATCTCCACCACCCACACCTCGCCGCGCGCGTCGATGGCGGCGATATCCGCGCGCCGGCCGGACGCCAGCACGAATTCCGGCACGCCGGCCAGCCCGCAGGCCGCGAGATAGCGCAGCGCGCCGCGCTGGATCGCGCGGGCCGTCTCGGACTGGCGGCCATCGGCCGGGGGCACCAGGTCAGGCAGGGCATAAACGGGCTCGCTCATGTCCGTACTCTATATGTTCTCATCGCGCCCCGGCAAGAGCCGATGGCCGGGAGCGAGCCGGCCATCGGACGAGCTCAGCGCCGCCCGCCGCTGCGGGGGTCGAAGAACTGGTCGAAAATGTCCTGGAACGGCTGCATTTTCGGGTCGGCGGAACGTGGACGCGGCTCAGCCTCGGGCTCGGACGGCGTCGCGTTCCCGCCGGCACCACCGCCGCCAAACATGCCGCCCAGCAGGTCCTCCAGCGGATTGCCGCTGCCGGAGCGCGACTGACCGCCACCCGCGCCACCGGCTCCGCCGCCGAACATTCCGCCGAGAAGATCCTCAAGCGGGTTGCCGCTGCCGCCCGACCGCGGCTGGCCGCCACCCGTGCCGCCGGCCCCGCCGCCGAACATTCCGCCCAGAAGGTCCTCCAGCGGGTTGCCGCTGCCGCCCGAACGCGGCTGGCCCGCCCCCGCGCCGCCGGCTCCCCCGCCGAACATGCCGCCGAGAAGGTCCGGCAGCGGGTTCGAGCCCCCGCCCGATGCCCCGCCGCCCTTCATCAGGCTGCCGAGGACAAGGCTGGCGATCACCGGCAGCATCTGCTTGATCAGCGCCGAGGACAGGCCGCTGGTGGCGGCAGCCTGCGCGGCCACGGCGCGGCTGACATCGGGCGAGCCGAACATGGCGGCGAGCGCGTCATTGCCCTGCTCACGCATCTGCGGCGAAAAGCCGAAACCCGTGTTCTGCATTGCCTGCGCATAAGGATTGCGCGCCATGGTGCCGATCAGGCCGAGCATGCCGGCCTGGGTCTGGGCGCTGCGCTCCAGCCCGAGCTGGAAGGCCGGCAGCACCGCATCCACCGCCTGCTGCGCCTGTTCGGGCGAGATGGCGTAGATGCGCGCGAGATTGTCGGCCACCTCTCCGCTCTGCAGGCCGGCGAGCCAGTCGTTCATGTTGTTCCTGCTGTTCATGGCGTCCTCCCGGAACGTTCCTGTTCGGAACCGGAGCCACCATACGCCCGCTTGCCGCGCGGATCACGAGCCGAGCGCGCTGGCGTCCTCGCCCTTGGAGAAGGGCGGCAATTCGCCCACCGCCAGCGCGGGTGGCGGGGCGGATGTCGACGTCGCGGCCCGGCGCTGGAGCCGCGCGACCACCGCGAAGGCGCTGATCAGCGCGGCGACGCCGAAGGCGACCGAACCCAGCGCCTGCCCGGCGATCACGCCCTCGGCGCCGTACCAGCGGCCGCCGAGCCAGACGAAGGGAACGACGCCCAGCGTCGCCCGCGACCAGTTGAACAGGGTCGAGAGCAGCGGCGCACCGAGATTGTTGAAGGCGGCATTGGCGACGAACAGCGCGCCCATGAACACGAAGCTGCCCGCCGCATAGAGGCAGAAGAACTCCACCAGCGCCACGCCCTCGGGCGACAGGCTGAACACGCCGGCGATCGGCTGGCGCGCCAGCGCCAGTACCAGCCACATGGTGAGCACGAAGCCGAGCGTGAGCTTGAGACTGTCCAGGATCGACTGCCGCACCCGGTCGAAGCGCCGCGCGCCGACATTCTGGCCGATCACCGGCCCGATCGCCCCGGTCAGCGCGAAAAGCGGGCCGAACGCCACCGGGATCAGCCGCCCGATCACCGCCCACGCCGCCACCGCCGCATCGCCATAGGGCGCCAGCGCATGGGTGATGTAGGCGTTGCCGGCCGGGGTCGCGATATTGGTCAGGATCGCCGGGATGGCGATACCCGAGAGCGGGCGCACATCCCTGACGAAGCCGGCGACGCTGGGGCGCGCGGCAAGGTCGTGCACCCGCACCACCGCATAGAGCCCATAGGCCGCCATCACCACCCGTGCGAACACGGTGACGATGGCCGCGCCCTCCACCCCGAGCCCCAGCGCGAGGATCAGCAGCGGGTCGAGCACCGCCGTCACCAGCCCGGCGCTCAGCGTCACCCACATCGAGCGCCGCGCATCGCCCACCGCGCGCAGCGTGCCGGAGGCCGCCATGCCGATGCCGAGCAGCGGCGTCGAGGGCAGCACGATGTTTAGGAACAGCGCCGCCACCTCCCGCGTCTGCCCGCTCGCGCCGAGCAGGGCGAGCATCGGCGAGACCAACGGCATCAGCACGGCGACCAGCAGCGCGGTCGCGACCGTCATGTAGACCAGCGCCGAGGTCGAGAGCCGCCGCGCCTCCTCGCGCCGCCCGGCGCCGATGGCGCGCGAGACCAGCGCGGAGCCGGCGATCATCACGCCGATGGCGACCGAGGTGGTGAAGAACATCGCGGTGCCGGCATAGCCGATGGCGGCGGCAAGCTCGGTCTCGCCGAGCAGCGAAATGTAGAACAGGTTCAAGAGGTCGACGACGAACACCGCCACCAGCCCGACCGAGCCGGCCGCCGTCATCACCGCGACATGGCGGAGCGTCGAGCCCTCCACGAAACGGGCCGCGGGAGCGGAAGCGGGGGCGACCGGGCGATCGGCGTGCGTGTCCATCGCCGCTATATGGCACGCGCTCCCGGCCATCGGTAGGCGCCGCCGGGCAAGGCATGACTTGCAGCCGTGCCATTGCGCCCGTCTTCGGTCGCCGCGCATGGCAATTGAGAAGCGTCATGAAAATCGGCTAGAAGGGCGGCCAGCCTCAAGGTTCTCGCCGCGAACGGATTGCCTCATGACCGCCGACATCACCGACGACCACGCCAAGGCCCGCGTCCTGGTCCAGGCGCTGCCGCACATGCAGCGCTATGACGACGCCATCATCGTGGTGAAATATGGCGGCCACGCCATGGGCGACGAGCAGGTGGCGCGTGACTTCGCGCAGGATATCGTCCTGCTGGAGCAGTCCGGCGTGAACCCGGTGGTGGTGCATGGCGGCGGGCCGCAGATCGGCGCCATGCTGGCCAAGCTCGGCATCAAGTCGGAATTCGCCGCGGGCCTGCGCATCACCGACAAGGCCACCGTCGAGATCGTCGAGATGGTGCTGGCCGGGTCGATCAACAAATCGCTGGTCGGCTTCATCAACGGCGCCGGCGGCAAGGCGCTCGGCCTGTCCGGCAAGGACGGCAACATGGTGTTCGCCACCAAGGCGACGCGCTCCGTGGTCGATCCCGATTCCAATATCGAGCGCGAGATCGACCTCGGCTTCGTCGGCGAGCCGGCGCGGGTCGACACCACCGTGCTCGACCAGATCCTCGGCCGCGAGCTGATCCCGGTCCTCGCCCCGCTCGCCACCGGCGAGGATGGCGGCACGTTCAACGTCAACGCCGACACGTTTGCGGGCGCCATCGCGGGCGCATTGGGCGCCAAGCGGCTGCTGCTGCTCACCGACGTGCCCGGCGTGCTCGACCGCGACAAGAACCTGATCAAGGAACTCACCATCACCGACGCCCGCCGGCTGATCGCCGACGGTACCATTTCCGGCGGCATGATCCCAAAGGTGGAGACCTGCATCTACGCGCTGGAGCAGGGCGTGGAAGGCGTGGTGATCCTCGACGGCAAGGTGCCGCACGCGGTGCTGCTGGAGCTGCTGACCGACCACGGCGCCGGCACGCTGATCCGCAAGGGCTGAGACCGCCCCTTCGTCATCCCGGAACGGCTGTCAGGCCGTCTCCGGGATCGCGACGAGTATGCCGCACACCATCCCGGCTCTGCGGCCCTGCCTCCGGCCGGAATGACGATCTTCAGGCTGGTGCCCGCTGACGCCCCTCCCGGATTGAGCTAGAACAGCGCCATGTCCAGCTCCCCGATATCCAGCTCCCCGCCCCCCGCGTCCAGCGCTTCCGTCCTCCCCGCCGCGCTCGACTTCGCCCATGTCGAGACCTGGGTGTTCGACCTCGACAACACGCTCTATCCGCCCGGTCTCGACCTGTGGCGGCAGATCGACATGAACATGCGCGGCTATATCGCGAACTATCTCGGCCTCTCGCTCGACGAGGCCTTCGCGCTGCAGAAGGGCTATTACCGCAAATACGGTACCTCGCTGCGCGGGCTGATGATCGAGCACGGCATGGACCCGGACGCCTTCCTCGACGCCGCCCATAAAATCGACCTCGCCAGCCTCGACCCGGCGCCCGCGCTCGGGCTCGCGCTCGGCGACCTGCCGGGGCGCAAGCTGGTCTACACCAATGGCTCGCGCGCCCATGCCGAGCAGGTTCTGGCCAAGCTCGGCATCTCCGAGCATTTCGCCGACGTGCACGACATCGTCGCCGCCGAGTTCCACCCCAAGCCGCAGGAGCCGGCCTATCGCCGCTTCCTCGACATGTTCGAGGTCGACCCCACGCGTTCCGCGATGTTCGAGGACCTCGCGCGCAACCTCGAAGTGCCGGCCATGCTCGGCATGAAGACCGTGCTGGTGGTGCCGCCCGCCCTCACCGGCGCCCCCGCCGGCCAGCCGAGCGTGACCGGCGAGCCCAAAACCCGCGAGGACTGGGAGAACGAGGGCTTCGACGCCGCGCATGTCGACCATGTGACCGACGATCTGACCGGCTTTCTCACCGCCCTGCGCGCGCCGGCGCGATGAAGCCGCCCTCAACCCCGCGATGAGCCGTTGACAGACGCCGCGCGGGCCGGGACAAGACCCGGCGCCAGCCAGGAGAGGAAGAAGCCCATGTCCGTGTCGTCGTCCGTTCAGTCGAGCCAGCTCAAGACCATCATCGAGGACGCGTTCGAGCAGCGCGGCGGCATCGGCTTCGAGACCAAGGGCGAGATCCGCGACGCCGTGAACGAGGCGCTCGCGCTTCTCGACGCCGGCAAGGCGCGCGTGGCCGAGCCGGATTCGGACGGCAACTGGACCGTCAACCAGTGGCTGAAGAAGGCGGTGCTGCTGTCGTTCCGCCTCAATGACATGACCGCGATTCCCGGCGGCCCCGGCGGGGCGCACTGGTGGGACAAGGTGCCCTCCAAGTTCGCCGGCTGGGGGGATGACGAATACCGCGCTGCGGGCTTCCGCGCGGTGCCGGGCGCCATCGTGCGCCGCTCGGCCTATATCGCGCCGAACGTGGTGCTGATGCCGTCCTTCGTCAATCTCGGCGCCCGCGTCGACGAGGGCTCCATGGTCGACACCTGGGCGACGGTGGGCAGTTGCGCCCAGATCGGCAAGCACGTGCACCTGTCCGGCGGCGTCGGCATCGGCGGCGTGCTGGAGCCGCTGCAGGCCGGGCCCGTGATCATCGAGGACAATTGCTTCATCGGCGCCCGCTCGGAAGTCGTCGAGGGCGTCATCGTCCGCAAGGGCTCGGTGCTCTCCATGGGCGTGTTCATCTCGGCCACCACCAAGATCGTCGACCGCGCCACCGGCGAGGTGTTCGTCGGCGAGGTGCCGGCCTATTCCGTGGTGGTGCCCGGCTCGCTGCCCGGCAAGCCGCTGCCCGACGGCACGCCCGGTCCCTCGCTCTATTGCGCGGTGATCGTCAAGCGCGTCGACGAGCAGACCCGCTCCAAGACCTCGATCAACGAACTGCTGCGGGATTGAGCGGACGCGATCTCCGGATCCCCGAACGACGATCCTCTTGACCGTCGTCCCGGCCGGAGCGCAGCGTAGCGCCGGGATCGCGTGCCGGCGCGGAAGCCTACTTTGCAATCCCGGAGAGCGGTTTCACCGTTTCCGGGACGTTGGCCAGAGGAGCCAGCCATGTCGATGAACGCGACGCCGAAGACCGATCCCGTCGACATCGCCCGCGCATTGATCCGCTGTCCTTCGGTCACTCCCGAGGAAGGCGGCGCGCTCGGCTATCTCGACGCGCTGCTGTCCAATGCCGGCTTTGCGGTGCACCGCGTGAAGCTCACCGCCCCCGGCACCCCGGATATCGAGAACCTCTATGCCCGCTTCGGCACGCTGGGGCCGAATTTCTGCTTCGCCGGCCACACCGACGTGGTGCCGCCGGGCGATGCTGCGCAGTGGCGCTTTCCCCCGTTCGAGGGCGCGATCTGCGAGGGCATCCTCTATGGGCGCGGCGCGGTCGACATGAAGGGCGGCGTCGCCGCCAGTCTCGCCGCCGCGCTGGATTTCATCGCCGAGCGCGGCGACAGCATGCCGGGCTCGATCTCCTTCCTCATCACCGGCGACGAGGAAGGCCCGGCGATCAACGGCACCGAGAAGCTGCTGCGCTGGCTCGCCGATCGCGACGAGCGCATCGACCATTGCGTGCTGGGCGAACCCACCAGCCGGGCCAGGCTCGGCGACATGGTGAAGATCGGCCGGCGCGGCTCGCTTTCCGGCACGCTCACCGTGCACGGCAGGCAGGGCCATGTCGGTTATCCCCACCTCGCCGAGAACCCGATCCCCGGCTTGGTAAAGCTGCTCGCCGCGCTCAACGACGAGCCGCTCGACGCCGGCACCGCGCATTTCCAGGCCTCGAACCTCGAAGTCGTGTCGGTCGATACCGGCAACCCCGCCTTCAACGTGATCCCGGCGCAGGTCGAGGCGCGGTTCAACATCCGCTTCAACGACATCTGGACCCCCACCACCCTGCGTGAGGCGATCGAGCGCCGGCTGGCCGCCGCCGCTGGCAACGAGGTGCGCTGGAGCGTCGCCTTCGAGGAACGCTCCTCCGACAGCTTCCTCACCGCGCCGGGCGCCTTCGTCGATCTCGTTGTCGACGCCATCGCGCGCGAGACCGGCCACACGCCGGAGCTCTCCACCACCGGCGGCACCTCGGACGCCCGCTTCATCAAGGATTACTGCCCGGTGATCGAGTTCGGCCTGGTCGGCACTTCGATGCACGGCATCGACGAGAGCACCCCGGTCGCCGAGCTGCAGGCCCTGACCGGGGTCTATCGCGGCATTCTCGACCGCTATTTCGCGGCCTTCGGGCGCTGAGGCACCATGAGCGACACCCCGGTTCCGCGTCCCGTTCTGGCGGTGAGCACCGCGATCTTCCGCGAGGGCCGCGTGCTGCTCGCCCGGCGCGGCGCCGCCACCATGAACGGCCTGTGGAGCCTGCCCGGCGGGCGCGTCGAGGCCGGCGAGACGCTGGAAGCCGCCGCCCGGCGCGAGGCGATGGAGGAGGTCGGCGTCGACTGCGCCATCCTCGGCCTGTCCGGCGCGCTCGACATCATCCGCCATGACGAGGCCGGCACCGTGACCACCCATTTCGTGGTGGTGTCCTATGCCGGGCGCTGGGTGGCGGGCGAGCCGTCGACCGGCCCCGAGGCCAGCGAGGTCGGCTGGTTCGCTCCGGACGCGCTGCCGGGCGCGCACGAGACCACGCCCGACCTCGCCGGCATCATCGCCAGCGCCCATCGCGTCGTGGAAGCCGGCACTTGACGGCGGGCGCCGGCTCGCGCACCACTCGGGCGATGACGCCCCGCTCCCCCGCCCCGCTCCTGTTCGGCCTCGGCCTGTGCGCCCTGCTGGCGCTGCCGGCCGGCGCGCAGCAGAACAGCGGCGGCCTGCCGCCCTACGAGCCGGACCTGCTGAAGCTCTCCGAAATTCTCGGTGCGCTGCACTACATCCGTCCGCTCTGCGGCGCGGCGGAAGGCACGCGCTGGCGCGACGAGATGCAGGGCATGCTGGACGCCGAACAGCCCTCCGACACAAGGCGCGGCCAGCTCATCGCCGCCTTCAACAATGGCTATGAGAGCTACCGGCAGGTCTATCGTTCCTGCACGGATTCGGCCCAACTCGCCGCCCAGCGGTATCTGGAGGCGGGAGCGAAGCTCTCCCGCGACATTGCAGCGCGCTACGGCAGCAATTAACCGGGTTACAACGGGTTTCAGCCAGCGGGCGCCGTCGCCGTTAACCGTTCTTCAAAACTTGGGCGGAAGCGCCGGCGGAGCGTGCTAATGTCGATTCGGGCGCGTCACTCCAACGCGCGGAGGTTTTGAGATTGTCCCAGCTCCCCGATCCGCTCACGTTCGACGAAACTGCCGACCAGGCGCATCAGGACGAGCGCCATGCCGCGCTCGCCTATCTGGACGAGGCGTGGAACGAAGCGGTCTATGACGGGCTCGACGAGGACTGCCTCGCTCAGGCGGCGCTGTTCACCGCGATCCGCTCCATGGTCGCCACCTATGGCGAGGAAGCCGCCGCCGGCTTTGCCGAGCGCCTGGCCGGGCGCATCCGCGCCGGCGAATACACCGTGCCGTTCAACCGGCAGTGACGGCGCCGGGGCGCGGCTCTGTATCGCGCGCCAGAATATCGAGACCGGCGACATCGGCCTCGATGAGACCCCAGCCGCCGCGACGGTAGAAGCCGAGGTTCGTCGCCTCGGTGCACAGATAGACCCGGGGCGCGCCAAGCGCGAAGCCGGCACGCGCCGCCTGATCCACCAGCGCGGCGCCGATGCCGCGCCGCTGCTCCTCGGGCTCGACCCAGACCGCCGCCACCCAGGGCGCATAGTCCGGCCGCTCCTCCATGTCGGAGGCGATGAGCGAGGCGGTGCCGAGAAAGCGGCCGTCGTGATGGGCGACCAGCGTCACCGGTACGCCCTCCCCTGCCAACGCCTCTTCCACCCGCGCCCGCAGTGCCGCCAGCGCAACGCCGCTGTCGCGCCACCAGGCCTGCCAGACGCATGACGCCACATGGTCCGCGAAATGCGGCACGCGGCGCAGATCGTCGATCCGGCAGGCGGAAGGGGTGTGGGAAGGGGTGCGAGCCATGCGCCGCTCCGGGGGAGTGCCCAACGCAAAAAGCGCGGCGACCGATGTCACCGCGCTTTCTGATAATCGATGAACCGGCCCGAAGGGCCGAAAAGCTCAGCGGGCGCCGGGGCCGACGGGCTTCGGCTTCGAGGGCAGCAGACCCTCGCGCTGGGCGCGCTTGCGGGCGAGCTTGCGGGCGCGGCGAACGGCCTCGGCCTCTTCGCGGGCGCGCTTCTCGGACGGCTTCTCGTAATGGCCGCGGAGCTTCATCTCGCGGAAGATGCCTTCGCGCTGCATCTTCTTCTTGAGGGCCTTCAGGGCCTGATCGACATTGTTGTCCCGAACGAGAACCTGCACGTTTGTTCCTCTTCGTGCCTTCGCGGATCGCGATACGTGAAAATCTGAAGACCGGAACGGTCATCCCCTCAGGACGAAGGGACGGCTCGGCTGCCGATCAAGGTGTGCGCACATAGCAGAGGGCATCCGGCTTGTCCATATCGCAAGGCCGGGAGTCGCCGGATTCCGCTGATATACCAGAAATGCCGGCGTTGCGGGCGCTCACACCCCCTCGGCGACGATCACCTCGCCCTCGGCCGCCGCCTTTCGGAACGCCAGCGCCGCCTGATATTCCGGCGAGCGGTAACACGCGAGCGCGGTCTCGTAATCGGCGAAGGCCAGCACGACATTGCGCGAGCGCGCCGTCCCGCTCACCGCCTCGTGCCGCCCGCCGCGCACCAGGAACCAGCCCTTGTACTTCGCAACCGCGAGGGCGTCGGCCGCGAGATAGGGCTTGTAGCCCTCAGTGTCGTGGACATCGAGGCGCATCACCCAATAGGCGGCGCCCGGCGCCGTGGGCGGGCCGTCGATCAGGCCGGCGGCGGGCTGGTCGCCTTCATAGCCCTCGATGATGAGATGCTCGTCCTGCGAGGCCGCGATGCGGTGCTCATAGGCAACCTGGTAGTCGGGTGAGCGGAAACAGGCCACTGCCGTGTCGTAGTCCGGAAACTCCACCACCACATTGCGCGCCCGCGCGGTACCTTCGAGAGCCTCGAAGCCGCCGCCGCGCACCAGAAACCGCCCGCCGAAGGCCTCGATGGCCGGTCCCGCCGCGGCCGCGTAGAGCTTGAAGCGCTCGGGATCACGGACATCGATGCGGCTGATCCAGTAGCCCTTGGCCATGGCGGTGCTTCCCTTTTTGTCTGTGTGGTTCAGGCGCCGGCCACGGCCGCCGCGATTTCGGCCTGCACCGCGCGCGCGGCGGCGGCGGGGTCCGGCGAGGCGACGATCGGGCGGCCGACCACCAGATGGTCCGCCCCGGCACGGATCGCCGAGGCCGGGGTAGCGACGCGCTTCTGGTCGCCCACCGCCGCGCCGGCCGGGCGCACGCCGGGGGTGACGATGGCGCGGCGCGGCCCGAGGATCGCGCGCACCGTCGCCGCGTCGGTCGGGGCGCAGACGATGCCGTCGATCCCCGCCTCGCGCGCCTGCGCCACCCGGCGCGCCACGGTGGCCGCGACGTCTTCGGCATATCCGGCCTCGGCGAGGTCGGCATCGTCATAGGAGGTCAGCACCGTGACGGCGAGGATGCGCAGCGGGCTCGCGCCCTTGCCTTCCATCGCCGCGCGCATGGTCTGGGGATAGGCGTGTACGGTGAGGAAGCTCGCGCCCATCGCGGCGATCGAGGCGACGCCGCGCGCCACCGTGTTGCCGATGTCGTGCAGCTTGAAATCGATGAACACCTTCTTGCCGTCCGCGATCAGCTCGCGCGCGAACCCCAGCCCGCCGGCATAGCCCAGCTCATAGCCGATCTTGTAGAAGGTCGCGGCATCGCCGAGCCGGGCCACCACGCTCTCCGCCGCCCCGACCGAGGGCAGGTCCAGCGCCACGATCAGGCGGTCGCGAGGGTCGGCAACGGTGTCGGTCCCGGAAGCGGTCATGAGCGAAGGTCCAGCCGTCCGGGCGAAAAGGGGATCAGGCGCGCAGCCCGGTCCTGAGCGCCGACTGGTCGATAAGCGCTGTGAGCACGGCGCGCAACTGCCTTTGCGAACGCTCCTCCTTCAGCCCGCCCTGGTCGTCGAAGGCCTGCCCGGCGCCGGGCACCATGGCCTGCTCGGCGAGAACGAGGCAGCCGAGCCCCAGCGCCAGGGTCTGGCGCAGCATCATCGCGGCGCGATAGCCGCCCAGCGCGCCGGGGGAGGAGGAGCCGATGGCATAGACCGGCCCCTTGAAGGCGTCGCCCTCGGTGGATTTCACCCGGCTCACCCAGTCCAGCGCGTTCTTGAGCAACGGCGGCAGGCCGGCATTATATTCCGGGGTGACGATGAACACGCCATCCGCCGAGGCAAGCTGGTCGCGCAGCTGGCGGGCCGGGGCGGGCACGCCCTCGGCGGCCTCCAGATCGCCGTCATAGATCGGCATCGGATAGTCGGCGAGCGAGAGCAGCACCGGCTCGGCGTTCATCAGCGCCATGTCGCGCGCCGCCAGCGCGGCGAGGCTCGCCGAATAGGACCCGGTACGGATCGAGCCGGCAAAGGTGACGATCTTGGGCGCGCGCATGCTGGTCTCCGCTTTCCCCGACGGGGCCGGCTGGTGGCTGGTCAGGCGGCGGGAAGGCTCGCCTGTTCCGCCGGCTCCTGCGCCGAACGATAGACCCAGACCCGGGCCGGCGGAAGGTTGCGCCAGACGCGCGGGCTGACATGGGCGTGGATCGGCTGGTCTTCCAGCGGCAGCGGCGAGACCACGGCATAGGTGAACTGGATGAACGGCGCGCCCGGCCGTGACAGCTCGAACGCCTGCCGCACCAGGGCGTGGCGCTCCGGCGCGGGCCGCGTGAACAGCGGCAGGCTGGAGACCACGGCGACCGCCGGGGCGGAGAGAGCGCCGTCCAGCGTGGCGCGCATGTCGTAGGCGTCGCCGCGAATCACGGTGGCGCCGGGATAGCGCGCCTTGAGCAGCCGGCAGAATTCCGGGTTGTACTCGATCAGCACCAGACGTTCCTGGGCGATGCCGCGCGTCACCAGCGCGCTGGTCACCGGCCCGGTGCCCGGTCCCAGCTCGATCACCGGCCCGTCCTCATGGGGATCGACGAAATTGGCCATGGTCCGCGCCAGAGCACGCCCCGATGGCGAGACCGCCCCGGTCCGCAACGGGTTCTGGAACCAGGACTGGAGAAACCGGACCTCATCGGGCCGGGTTTTCGGCGTCGAGCAACGGGTATCAGCGCGGTGCAGCATGCCACTAGGATTCCAGCAGACCCGCGCGGGCACGGGACGCGATGCGACGGAAAGACAACGAAACGTGCGTCAACACTAGAAAGCTAATCGGCTCTTGTTAAGGCCCGGTGATGACGCAGGCATAACGGGCGCTGTTTCCGGCGATGACAGGCAACTTATTCGGCATCGCCGGCAAAGAAATCCTTCACCTTCGCGAAGAAACCGCTGGATTCCGGGTGCGTCTCCTTCGAGCACTCGCCGTCGAACTCGGCCAGCAGCTCGCGCTGGCGCTTGGTGAGGTTCTGCGGGGTTTCCACCATCACCTGCACATACATGTCGCCGCGATTGCGGGTGCGCAGCACCGGCATGCCCTTGGCCGTGAGCCGGAAGCGCTTGTCGGACTGCGTGCCCTCGGGAACCTTCACCTTGGTGGTGCCGCCGTCGATGGTCGGCACCTCGAACGTGCCGCCGAGCGCCGCCGTCACCATGGAGATCGGCACGCGGCAGAACAGGTCCGCGCCGTCGCGGCGGAAGAATTCGTGCGGGGTGATCGACAGGAAGATGTAGAGATCGCCCGAGGGGCCGCCACGGGTGCCCGCCTCGCCCTCGTTGGACAGGCGGATGCGGGTGCCGTCCTCGACGCCGGGCGGGATCGCCACTTCGAGCGTGCGCTCGCGGGTCTGGTGCCCGGTGCCGCCGCAGGAGGGGCACGGGTCCTCGATCACCTGGCCGCGCCCTTGGCAGGACGGGCAGGTGCGCTCCAGCGTGAAGAAGCCCTGCGCCTGGCGGATGCGCCCCGAGCCGGAACAGGTCCGGCAGGTGGTGGGCTGGGTGCCGGCCTTGGCGCCGGAGCCCGAGCAGGTCTCGCAGACGATCGAGGTCGGCAGGCGGATGGTGGCGTCCTTGCCGGAGAACGCTTCCTCCAGCGTGATTTCCATGTTGTAGCGCAGGTCCGCCCCGCGCTCGCGCCCGCCGCGCTGCTGGCCGCGCCGGCCGCCGCTCATGCCGAACAGGTCGTCGAAGATGTCGGAGAAGGTCGAGGCGAAATCGGCGCCGAACCCGGGACCGCCGCCGCCACCCATGCCGTTCTCGAAGGCGGCATGGCCGAAGCGGTCATAGGCCGCGCGCTTCTGCGGGTCTTTCAGCACCTCATAGGCTTCGCTGATCTGCTTGAAGCGCGCCTCGGCCTCGGCATTGCCGGGGTTCTTGTCCGGGTGCCACTTCATGGCGAGCTTGCGGTAGGAGCTCTTCAGCTCGCCCTCGTTGCACGTCCGGGTGACTTCGAGGAGCTCGTAATAGTCGATCTTGGCCATGAGTTCAGGTCAACTCGGTCGGTTAAGCCGCGGCAGGGGCAGGCGAGCGCGGCATTCCTCAGGGAAGGCGCGCGCCGGCCGCGACGCCGGATCATGCAGGAACCCTGCCGCGCGCATCGTCAAATGGACCCGCGCCGATCCGCCCTGCCGCAAAAAATGCCGCCCCCGGTGATGAGACCGGGGGCGGGATGAAACGTCGGCGATCAGGCCGACTTCTTCTTGTCGTCGTCGACCTCGGTGAACTCGGCGTCCACCACGTCGTCCTGCGGCGCGGCGCCGGCATCGTCACCGCCCGTCTGCGCGGCGTACATCGCCTCGCCGAGCTTGAGCGAAGCCTGGGCCAGCGTGTTGGTCTTGGCGGCGATCGCCTCGGCGTCGTCGCCTTCCAGCGCCGTCTTCAGCTCGGCGATGGCGGTGGTGATCGCGGCCTTCTCGGGCTCGCCGACCTTGTCGCCATGCTCGGAGAGCGCCTTCTCGGTCGAGTGGATCAGCGCCTCGCCGTGGTTCTTGGCCTCGACGACCGCCTTGCGCTTCTTGTCTTCCTCGGCGTGCGCCTCGGCGTCCTTCACCATCTTGTCGATGTCGGAATCCGAGAGGCCGCCCGAGGCCTGGATGCGGATCTGCTGTTCCTTGCCGGTGCCCTTGTCCTTGGCCGACACGTTGACGATGCCGTTGGCGTCGATGTCGAAGGCGACCTCGATCTGCGGCACGCCGCGCGGCGCCGGGGGAATGCCCACGAGGTCGAACTGGCCGAGGATCTTGTTATCCGCCGCCATTTCGCGCTCGCCCTGGAACACGCGGATCGTCACCGCGGTCTGGCCGTCTTCCGCCGTCGAGAACACCTGGCTCTTCTTGGTCGGGATCGTGGTGTTGCGGTCGATCAGGCGCGTGAACACGCCGCCCAGCGTCTCGATGCCGAGCGAGAGCGGGGTCACGTCGAGCAGCAGCACGTCCTTGACGTCGCCCTGCAGCACGCCGGCCTGGATCGCGGCGCCGATGGCGACCACTTCATCCGGGTTGACGCCCTTGTGGGGCTCCTTGCCGAAGAACTGCTTCACGATCTCCTGCACCTTCGGCATGCGGGTCATGCCGCCGACCAGGACGACCTCGTCGATCTGACCGGCCGAGAGGCCCGCATCCTTGAGCGCCTTCTTGCAGGGCTCGACGGTGCGCTGGATCAGGTCGTCGACCAGCGCCTCGAACTTGGCGCGGGTGAGCTTCATGGTCAGGTGCTTCGGGCCCGAGGCATCCGCCGTGATGAACGGCAGGTTGATCTCGGTCTGGGTCGCGCTCGACAGCTCGATCTTGGCCTTCTCGGCCGCTTCCTTCAGGCGCTGAAGGGCCAGCTTGTCGTTGCGCAGGTCGATGCCCTGCTCCTTCTTGAACTCGTCCGCGAGATAGCCGACGAGCCGCATGTCGAAGTCTTCGCCGCCGAGGAAGGTGTCGCCATTGGTCGACTTCACCTCGAACACGCCGTCGCCGATTTCGAGGATCGACACGTCGAAGGTGCCGCCGCCGAGGTCATAGACCGCGATAACGCCGGACTGCTTCTTGTCGAGGCCATAGGCCAGCGCGGCCGCGGTCGGCTCGTTGATGATGCGCAGCACCTCGAGGCCGGCGATCTTGCCGGCGTCCTTGGTGGCCTGGCGCTGGGCGTCGTTGAAATAGGCCGGAACGGTGATGACCGCCTGCGTGACCTTGGCGCCGAGATAGGATTCGGCGGTTTCCTTCATCTTCTGAAGGGTGAAGGCCGAGATCTGCGAGGGCGAGTACTTCTTGCCGTCCGATTCCAGCCACGCGTCGCCATTGTCGCCACGTACGATCTGGTAGGGCACGAGGCCCTTGTCCTTGGCGACGGTCGGATCGTCGTAGCGGCGGCCGATGAGGCGCTTCACCGCGAAGAAGGTGCGCTCGGGGTTCGTGACCGCCTGGCGCTTGGCCGGCTGGCCGACGAGGCGCTCGCCATCTTCGGTGAAGGCGACGATGGACGGGGTGGTGCGCGCACCTTCCGCGTTCTCGATCACCTTGGGCGTGGAGCCTTCCATGACCGCGACGCAGCTATTGGTCGTGCCGAGATCGATGCCGATGACTTTAGACATATGGTTTCTCCTTCTGGCAGGCCGGCCGGGCCTTCGTGAAGCACCCGGAGAAGAACGGCGGTTGAAACCCGCGCGGCCTCCGGGACCGGCCCCCAAACAATTCGGGTACGGCGCTCGCGAGCACCGTTCGCCGCCGATATAGGGGTGGCCATCAGCGCCCGCAAGACGCTGGCGACACCGACGGGCCACTCCCTGCATTTAAAAGCCGCCGCCGGCCGCAAACGCCGTCCCCGCGCGGTCCGGCCACCGCCCTGCCGCGTCAGGCCACCGCCGAGGACAGCGCGCGGAACCGGCTCGCCAGCGCCTTGAGCACGCCGACCTGCTCGGGCAGTTCGCGCCAGTGGCGGGGGTCGAGCTCCATGATCGCGACCGCGCCGGGCGCGACCGGCACCGCGTTCACCACCGCGTCCCAGTCGATGCCGCCCCAGCCGATCGGCAGATGCAGGTCGCCCTCGCCCAGCGCCACCGCCTCGGCGGGGTGATAGGTCCACAGCTCCGACGGCCGGCCGAAGGAATCATGCAGGTGCAGATGCGCGACATGCGGCGCCAGCGCGGCGATCTCGGGCAGCGGGTCGAGCCGCTGCTCGGCGCAGCGAATGAAGGCGTGGCTGACGTCGAGCGTCGCCTTCACCGCCTTGTGGTCGATCGCCGTCAGTTCGCCGGCGAGCTTGGACGGCGTCGCGGTCTCCCGCGCCGCGCCGTAGCGGAAGATGTTCTCCACGCACAGCGTCACGCCGAGCGCGGCCGCCTTGTCGCCGGCGCGCACCAGCGCCTCGCGCTGGCGCTCATAGGCGAGTTCAAGATCGTCGGCGGCATCGCGCACCACGCCGGTGTGCATCACCAGGTGCTGCGCGCCGATGGCGGAGGTGATCTCGATGCTGGCCTCCAGCACCGCCTCGTGGCGCGCGAGCCGCTCGGGAATATCCATCAGGTTGATGGCGAGCGGGCCATGCACCGTGTAGCCGACCCGGCGGCCGGCCAGCACCCGCTTCAGGTCCTCCAGCCGGTTCTTCAGCAGACGGCCGCCGACGATGAGGTGCCAGGCATAGACCGGCAGCTCCACCACATCGACGCCCAAGGCCTCCGCTTGGTCGAGGCCGGCACCGAGATCGTCGAATTCGGGGCTTCCTTCCAGCAGGGCATAACCGGAGGCATGGATGGGGGAGGGCTGGACATGCATCTGCATCGATCAGCTGTTCCTGTCGTTCGAGGGGACGGGCCATGAATTGGCCACGGGAGCGCCATGGCATGCGCCACGCGCCGCCATGTCTGCGCCGCCACTATGGCACACGGATTACGCCCGCGCCGAATCCCGCCCGCGGAACGACCCGAGCGGCCTCATAAGCGCGGGTTCACATGCGCGGGTTCACATGCGCGGCGTGAGCCAGCCCATATGGGCGCCCGTCGGATCCTGCACGATCGCGAGGCGGCCGACGCCGGGAATGTCGAACGGCGCCTTCGCCACCGTTCCGCCAGCCGCGACCGCCGCCGCCACCTGCGCGTCGACGTCGTCCACCGCGACATAGGTGAGCCAGTGCGCGGGAATGCCGGAAAATTCCGGCGCCGTCAGCGGGAACAGGCCGCCAATATCCTTGTCGCCATGGCGGATGGTCCAGTACTCGCCCTGCTCCATCGGGAAGGGCGAGAAGCTCCATCCGAACATCTTCTCGTAAAAGGCGCGGGCGGCTTCGGGGTCGGGCGTGTTCAGCTCGTTCCAGATGATAATACCGTGTCGGGGCGCTTCCGCCATGATGTCCTCCCGAGGCTGCTCGCAGTTCGAGGCCGGAAACTATCCGCCTCTCTTAACAATTCAGATACGATATCTTGAACATTCCGGCACCGGGGTGGCACAGATGCGGCGGGCTCGCCTTGTTGGTGCCGCGATCACTTGCGAAGTCGCAGGATCCCTTCTAGACCACATGAAGGTACGCCCCGCGGCGGCCATGTGATTTTCCCGGAAAATGCAGCTTCATCATCACCCTTTCTGCGCGCATTCGCGTCTTGTCCGCCTCGCCCTGGGCGAGATGGGCATCGAGCCCGAACTCATCGAGGAGCGGGTGTGGGAGCGCCGGCCGGAGTTCCTGATGCTCGACCCCGCGGGCGCGACCCCGGTGCTGGTCGAGGATGACGGCTTCGTCGTGCCGGGCGCGGCGGTGATCGCGGAATATCTCGACGAGACGCGCGGCCACGCGCTGAACGGGCGGCGCCTGCTGCCGACCGACCCGTTCGAGCGGGTCGAGGTGCGCCGGCTCTCGGCGTGGTTCAACGACAAATTCTTCGCCGAGGTCTCCGAGCCGCTGGTGCGCGAGAAGGTCTACAAGCGCTACATGCCGCGCGAACTGGGCGGCGGGCCGCCGGACATGGCGGTGATCCGCGCCGCGCGCTCGAACATCCGCTACCATCTCCAGTACATCGGCTGGCTGCTCAAGACGCGGAACTGGCTTGCCGGCGAGCGGCTGAGCTATGCTGACCTCGCCGCCGCCGCGCATATTTCCTGCGTCGACTATCTCGGCGACGTGCCGTGGGAAGAGGATGAGGGAGCGAAGATCTGGTACGCCCGCATCAAGTCGCGCCCGGCCTTCCGGCCGCTGCTCGCCCTCACCATGGCGGGCATGCCGCCGGCGGCCTGCTACGCGGATCTCGACTTCTAGACCCGGCCGGCGCGCGCGAACTGCTGTTCGCCCTCGCCCGTGACGAAGGTTTCGACGCCATGGGCATCGCCGCCCCCGGCGCGATTCCCCATGCTGGCCCGCGCCTCAGGCAATGGATCGCCGAGGGCGCGCATGGCGACATGGACTGGATGCCGGAAACCGCCGATCGGCGCGCCGCTCCTGGCAGTCTCTGGCCGGAGGTCGGCGCCGTGCTCATGCTCGGGCTCAATTACGGGCCGGACAGCGACCCGCGCCTGTCGCTGGCGCAGCGCGAGGCCGGCACCATCTCGGTCTATGCCCGCGGCGACGATTATCACGAGCTGATCAAGGGCAAGCTCAAGCGCATCTGCTCGCGCTTCGTGCCGCGCGCGGGCGGCCAAGAGAACGTTCAGGTGAAGGTGTTCGTCGATACCGCGCCGCTGATGGAAAAGCCGCTGGCGCAGGCCGCCGGGCTGGGCTGGCAGGGCAAGCACACCAATCTGGTGTCGCGCGAGAAGGGCTCCTGGCTGCTGTTAGGCGCCATCGCCACCTCGCTCGCTTTGCCCCCGGACGAGCCCGAGCGCGACCATTGCGGCTCCTGCCGCGCCTGCCTCGACGCCTGCCCCACGGGCGCCTTCCCCGCGCCCTACCGGATCGATGCGCGCCGCTGCGTCTCCTACCTCACCATCGAGCACAAGGGACCGATCCCGCGCGAACTGCGGGCGCTGATGGGCAACCGCATCTATGGCTGCGACGACTGCCTCGCCGCCTGCCCGTGGAACAAGTTCGCCGCGCTGGGCCGCGAGGCACGCCTTGCCGCCCGCGAGGAGAACCGCGCGCCCGCGCTCGCCGACCTCGCCCGGCTCGACGACGCCGCCTTCCGCGCCCGCTTCACCAAGAGCCCGATCAAGCGCACCGGGCGCACCCGCTTCCTGCGCAACGTGCTGGTGGCGATAGGAAATTCCGGCGATCCGGCGCTCGCCCCGGAGGCGCGGCACCATCTCGATGCCGGCGAGCCACTGATCCGCGGTGCGGCGATCTGGGCACTGTCGCGGCTGCTTCCCGCCCCCGACTTCCATGCGTTGCGCGCCGCGCGCCGCCCCGGCGAAACCGATCCGCTGGTGCGCGAGGAATGGGACGCCGCACCGCCCACCGCCGATGGACCTGCCGCATGACCACCCTGCTCAGCCTCGGCTATGGCTATTGCGCCAGCCGCTTCGTCGCCTTGCATGGCGAGATGTTCACGCAGCGCACCGGCACGCATCGCGGCGAGCCGGGCGAGCGGGATGGCACCCGGCTTCTCACCTTCGCCGGCACCGCATCGCCGGAACTGCTGGACGCCGCCATGGAGGCCGACATCGTGCTCGCCAGCGCCGCGCCGGGCGAGGCGGGTGATCCGTTTTTGCCGGAACTGGGCGCGGCGCTCGCCGCCTCCTCGCGCAAGGGGCCGCTGATCTACCTGTCCACCATCGGGGTCTATGGCGACACCGGCGGTGGCTGGATCGACGAAAGCGTCACGCCCGCCGCCGCCAGCCCGCGCGCCCGCCGGCGCGTCGAGGCCGAGGCGGCCTGGCAGGCGCTCGGGCGAAAGGCCGGGCGGCCGGTGTTCATCCTGCGGCTCGGCGGCATTTACGGGCGGGGACGCAACGCGCTCATCGACGTCGCCGCCGGCACCGCCCGCTGCATCGAGCGCGAAGGGCAGGTGTTCAACCGCATCCATGTCGACGACATCGCGGACGCCATCCGCGCGGCGTGCCTTTCCAGCGACGGCGGCATCGTCAATGTGGTGGATGACGAGCCCTCGCCCTCCTGCGCGCCGGTGCGCTTCGCCGCGAACCTGCTGGGACGGCCCGCGCCGGAGCCCGAGCCGTTCGAGCAGGCGGCGCGCACCATGTCGCCCATGGCGCTGTCGTTCTGGGCAGACAATCGGCGCGTGAGCAACGCAGCGCTGCACCGGCTGACCGGCGCGCCGCTGCGCTATCCGAGCTATCGCGAAGGGCTTGCTGCGATTTTCGCCGCCTCGGGCGGGGCCGGCTGAGGCGGCCTCAATGCACCGGGTCGTCGTCCCGGCGGCGCCGCCGGGCATAGGCGCTCATGAACGAGTTGACCGTGTGGTGAACCACGCGCTCGACCATTTGCGCGTCGGGCTCGCGCGCGCCGCCGAACAGCATCGGCATGCCCACCAGCGCGTGGCAGCCCACCATGAACTGCCAGGCAGCGAGTTCCACATCGTCGATGCGTAGTTCGCCGCGCGCGATCTTGGCGCGCAGCCACTCCGACAGGCGGCTCACCCCGGCTTCCTGCCCGGCGGAGAGATAGGCCTGCCCGATGGCGGGAAATTTCTCGGTGACGCCGAGCACCATGCGCACCGTGGCGATGGTTTCGGGCCGCGTCATCGCCGCAACATAGCGAAAGCCGGTCTGCGTCAACGTCTCGCGGACATCGGCGTCGACATCCAGCACGAAGCAGTGCTCAGCGGTCTGGCCGCATTCCTCGCGCACCAGCGCGGTGAACAGGTCTTCCTTGGAGCCGAAATAGACATAGAGCGTGCCCTTGGACACGCCGGCCGTGCGGGCGATCTCGCCCATGCTGGCCCCATCGAAACCGCCGGCCAGAAACACTTCGCGCGCGCCCGCCAGAATCTGGCGCCGCTTCTCTTCGCCCGGGTTCGACGACGCCGGAACCGATTCGCCCTCGGTTTGAGGCGCAAACAGCAGGGTCGGGAGGTGATCTCTGGCCCCCATTTAACGAGCATTCCGTGTGAAAAACACATTATCCGCGATCCCGTCCCGGCTTATCGGCGATTTTGACTATCTGGTCCGATAAACGCAATGGCCTGAAGCGCGATCGGCACGGGCAACCCGTGCCAGCCACGGCGCGAGCCCGATTCAACCGATAAAGAAATGACCGAACCGTTCGGTTCTACTTGCTTGTATCCAATTCTCGGCTAAAATCGTTTGCGTACCTCCGGACGGAGCTCGAAGGACCCCGCAAGCCTTCGGTTCAGCATCGGCCGATGGTCGAGGGAGGAGGGTTATATCCGCCCCCCAATCCTCCTCCCTCATTATCCCCCGGCATCGCTCGCCCCGGGGAGCGCGACGGCGCGGCGATCCCGCCCGGGCGCCGAGACGCCGCTTGGCGGCAGGCGCGTTGAAGGGTATTGCTGCGTAGCCTGCATCTACGGCATATCCCGTCCGATCCTGGCCCATGCGAGCCATCGCCGCCTGCCCTGCAATGGGCCGCGGCGGCGAAGCTGGCGGGCGTGAGCGACGCGGCCGTGCCGAACCGGTAACGCCATGGCCAAAACCACGTCGCATACTCGCCGCTCGTTCCCGTTTTCCGCCGAAATAGCGGCCCTCGGCGTCGTGTTCGGCGATATTGGCACCAGTCCGCTCTACGCGTTCAAGCAGGGACTGCTCGCCGTCGGCGGCGACGGCGTGAACGACGCCGACGTGCTCGGGCTGCTTTCGCTCGTGACCTGGGCCATCATCCTCTCGGTCACCATCAAATACGTCATGCTGGTGCTGCGCGCGGACAATGACGGCGAAGGCGGCATCCTCGCGCTGGTGACCCTGCTCGACCTGCACCGCAGCGCCAGCGGCGCGCGGCTCTGGCTGCTGGTCGCCGGGCTGGTCGGCGCCGCCATGCTGATCGGCGACGGCGTGCTGACTCCCGCCATCTCCGTGCTTTCGGCCATCGAGGGGCTTGAGGTCGCCGCCCCCGCGCTCGACCACTGGATCGTGCCGGCGACGGTGCTGGTGATCATGGTGGTGTTCGTGTCCCAGCGCGCCGGCACCGACCGGATCGGGGCGTTCTACGGGCCGGTGATGCTGCTGTGGTTCTTCTCGCTCGGTGCGCTCGGCATCCACGGCATCGTGCAGGCGCCCGACGTGCTCGCCGCGCTCGATCCGCGCCATGGCCTGGCGCTGCTGGGCGATCATTACCTGCTGGCCGGCGCCATTCTCGGCGCGACCTTCCTCGCCATCACCGGCGGCGAGGCGCTCTATGCCGATCTCGGCCATTTCGGCCGCCCGACCATCACCCGCGCCTGGCTGGTGGTGGCGATGCCGGCGCTGCTGCTCAATTATTACGGACAGGGCGCCAATGTGCTGGTGCACCGCGAATCGGTGAAGAACCCGTTCTACGACCTGTCGCCCGACCTTCTCGAACTGCCGCTGATCATCCTCGCCACCGCCGCCACCGTCATCGCCTCGCAGGCGATCATCACCGGCGTGTTCTCGCTTGCCAAGCAGGCCATCGAGCTGGGCTACCTGCCGCCGATGCGCATCCGCTACACCAGCGAGCACAACGACCAGCACATCTATATTGGCCGGCTGAACTGGCTGCTGATGATCGCCTGCATCGGGGTCGTCATCTCCTTCGGCTCCTCGGACCGCCTCGCCTCCGCCTATGGCATCGCGGTGGCGATGGCGATGGTGTCGACGACCATCCTGTTCGTCTCCTTCGTGCGCCGGCGCTGGGGCTGGCCGCTGCCGGCGCTGGCGGGCCTCGCGCTCGGGCTGGCGGTGGTCGACCTGTCCTTTGTGGCGGCCAACCTGACCAAGCTGCACGACGGCGGCTGGCTGCCGGTGGCAATCGCCGCCTGCGTGCTGGTGGTGATGGTGAGCTGGCGGCGCGGGCTGGAAGGGCTGGGCATCCAGCAGCGCCGCTTCACCGAGCCGCTGGAGGATTTCGTGGCGCGCGGCAAGCCGGTTGGCTGCGCGGTGAGCCCGCGCACCGCGATCTTCCTCGCCCGCGGCGGCGCGGTGACCCCTGTGGCGCTGGGCCGGCTCTCCGACCTGCTGAACATCCAGTTCAACCGCGCGGTCATCGCCTCGGTGTGGATTGCCTCGCGACCACGCGTGGCGGTGGACGACCGGGTGCGCATCGTGGCGCTGGACGCGGTTCATGTGCGGGTCGACGTCCATTTCGGCTACATGCAGCAGATCGACGTGCCCTCGGTGCTCGGCCCGGCGCTCTATGCGCGCGGCATCGATCCCGACGAGGCGGTCTACGTCATCGGCCATGAGCGGGTGATGCCGCCCGATGAGGTGCGGGGCGTCCGCGACGTGCTGGCCCATGTCTTCGCCTTCCTCGCCCGCAATGCCGAGCGCTCGGTCGACCGTTTCGGCCTGCCGCGCCCACGCACCATCGAGATCGGCTACCCGGTGCGGCTGTGAAGCCGCGATCCGGGCGGCGCCGATCACGGATGCGCCGATCACGGATGCGCGATGTCACACCGGCGTCACGTCCCTGCCGCGATGTGGTCGGACAAGCCCCGGCCTCGGCGGTGCGCGTCGAGCGGCCGCGGCCTTCCCCTGCGGTAATGCGCCGCGCGTGGCGGCGTAAACGGTTCCGAAACGCGCCGAGGTCTGGTAGGCCATGCGCCCATGGCCCATCGTCCGGGGCGGACGATACAGGCCGGCCTTTCGGCGGGGGCGGCGTGATGAAAGTGACGAGTGCGGCATGAACAGGCTGAAGGCGTTTACCGGCTGGCTGCGCGACCGCGTGGGCTGGCACACGCTCGGCCTCGTCGCCAGCCTCATCATCATCGGCATCGCCGTGGTCGTGCTCTACGAGATGCTGAAGAACATCCGGCCGGCCGAGGTGTTCGACGCCCTGACCGGAACCGATCCGTGGCGGGTGGCGCTGGCCGCGCTGTTCGTGGCCTGTGCCTATTTCACGCTCACCTTCTATGACTGGTTCGCGTTGCGCACCATCGGCAAGCCGCATGTGCCCTACCGCACTGCCGCGCTCGCCTCCTTCACCTCCTATTCGATCGGCCACAATATCGGCTTCTCCGCCTTCACCGGCGGTACGGTGCGCTACCGCATCTATTCCGCGCACGGCCTCGGCGCGATCGACGTCGCCAAATTGTGCTTCATCACCGGCCTGACCTTCTGGCTCGGCAACATGGCGATCCTCGGCCTCGGCATCACGGTGGAGCCGTGGGCGGCGAGTGCGGTCGACCATCTGCCGCCCTGGGTGAACCGGCTGATCGGCATCGCGCTGCTAACGGCGCTCGGCGGCTATGTGGTGTGGGTCGGGCTGAAGCCGCGGCGCATTGGCATCGGCGAGGGGCACTGGACCGTCACCCTGCCCGGCTCGCGGCTCACCCTGGCGCAGATCGCCATCGGCATCGTCGATCTCAGCTTCTGCGCGGCGGCGATGTATGTGCTGATGCCGCAAACCCCGTTCATCGACCCGATCGCGCTCGGCGTGGTGTTCATCTCGGCGACGCTGCTGGGCTTCGCCAGCCACGCACCCGGCGGGCTCGGCGTATTCGATGCCGCCATGCTGGTGGCGCTGCCGCAATTCGAGAAGGAGCCGCTGCTCGGCGCGCTGCTGCTGCTGCGTCTGCTCTATTACGTCACGCCCTTCGCGATCGCGCTGATCATCATGGGCGTGCGTGAATTGCTGCTCAGCCGGAAGCGGCGGCGGCAGGCGCTGGCGGACACGCTGGACGAAGCACTCCACCAGGCCGCCGCGACCGACGGCGCCGCCGAGCCGACAAGTCTCGACGAACGTCCGGCCAGCCGCCGCGCCGCCGGCTGACGGCGCGCCACTTCCTCGCGAAGCGGGCGCGGCTACTCCATCAGGCTGGGGAACAGCTTCATCATGCCGCGCGGAATCCGCGTGACGCTGGTGCCCGGCGGCACCACGAAACGCGCCGGATCCTGCTCCACCCGTTCCAACTCGGTCACCTCGAAGCCGGCGCCGTTCCCGCCCGGCCCGCCGCGCATGCGCAGTGGAATGCCGTCATCGGTGAGGCAGACTTCGAGCGATTTCGACGATCCCGGCTCGCCGACACGCCAGACGCCGCAGGGCTCGGTAGCCACAATGTCGGCGCCAGCGAACCGCGCGTCGGGCGGCAGGTCAAGGTAGCGGAACTTCGGCGGCAGGTCGACCTCGACCGCCATCCCCTCCATGCCCGCGACGCCGGAAAGCAGCGTCATGCGGTGCGACGGCAGGTCGAGAAGGCCGGTCACCACCGATCCCGCCTGCTCCGCCGACACCTCGATACGCATCCGCCCCTGGCGATGGGCGATCATAATCTCCCCGCCGCCGGGCTGGGTGCGCCCGCGCATCGCGTAATCCGCGCTGGGGCGGGGCGGCTGCATCTGGCCGACCGCCGGCAGCGGCTCCAGCAGCACGAGGCCCGCGAACAGCGCCAGCCCGCGCCATTGGGCGCGCAGCGGGTGTTCCGGCCCCGCGGGGCGCCGCGGAACCAACGGACAGGTACGGCCGGAAGGCATGTCAATCATTACGCCACGCGAGGAAAACAGGACGGTCGAGGACGAAGGCCGCGCCGGACACGCCGGCCCCCCGGTCACCGCGCTCGTCATAGGGAAGCGAGCTCGGCAACCGGCGTGTGACGCCCAATCGCGTCCCCATCATGTCGCGCACCGCTTTCCGGCCGATTTTCCCGGCTTCTTCGTCATATGGAAGCCTCTCAGCAGGGGCTAAAGGTAAGGATCGCACGCAACGGTCGTCCCCTCGCGGTAGGCGCCCCGCACAGCGAATAAAGCCGTTCACGTCGCCGGACAACCATATCCAAGAACGCGACGTTGAGGAAAGAATAGCTGGAGGAAAGAGTAGGCCATGGCCCTGAGCGATTCGCGTCAATTCGCGGAAGATACGCTGCGCGAGCGCCTCTTCGGCGCGCGGTGGATCCTTTCGGGCGTCGCGCTGGGCCTCGGCATCTCGCTCTGGGGCGGCGCGCTCGGTCCCGCCCCGGCGCTGGCCATCGCGGCGCTGGCGCTTGCCGGCGTGGCGCTTCCCTCCCGCCGCCGGCCGGTGGCGGCGGCGCTGGCGCGGCTCGGCGGCGAGACGCTTGCCCCCGCCGCCCGCCCGCAGGGCGAGGAGAAGCTGCGCGCCCTGGTCCGCGCCCTTCCCGAGGCGGCGCTGCTTCTCGACCCGCGCGGCACGGTGCTGGTGGCCAATGCCCGCGCCTCGGGCATCGTGGCGAGCGTGCGGGCCGGCGATCCGGTCTCCTTCGCCGTGCGCGTGCCCGAGGTGCTGGAGGCGATCCGTGCCAGCGCGGCCGACGGCACGGCCCGCCGCATCGAATTCGCCGACCGCGTGCCGGTCGACCGCTGGCTGCGCGCCGACATCGTGCCCTTCACCACCACGGCGCGCGAGGGTCGCGATTCCGGCGCCATCCTCGTGACCTTCATCGACCTCACACCGCAGCGGCGCGTCGAGCAGATGCGCGTCGACTTCATCGCCAATGCCAGCCACGAACTGCGTACCCCGCTCGCCTCGCTCTCCGGCTTCATCGAGACGCTGCAGGGCCCGGCGAAGAACGACGCCCCCGCGCGCGAACGCTTCCTCAAGATCATGGGCGAGCAGGCCCGGCGCATGTCGCGCCTCATCGACGACCTGCTGTCGCTTTCGCGCATCGAGCTGAACGCTCACCAGCGCCCCGGCGCCGAAATCGACCTCGTGGCGGTGGTCGGCCATGTGCGCGACACGCTGGCCCCGCTCGGGCGCGAGCGCGGGGTGGAGATCGGCTTCGAGCACCCGCCGGCGCCGGTGACGGTGCGCGGCGACCGCGACGAGCTGATCCGGGTGTTCGAGAACCTGGTCGAGAATGCGCTGAAGTATGGCGGCGCGGGGCGGCGCGTGGAGATCGTCATCGCGCGCGAGGGCACCGATGCGGTGGTCTCGGTGCGCGACTACGGCCCCGGCATCCCGCCCGAACATGTGCCGCGCCTCACCGAGCGCTTCTACCGGGTCGACACCGCCCATTCGCGCGAGCAGGGCGGCACCGGGCTGGGGCTCGCCATCGTCAAGCACATCGTGGCGCGCCACCGGGGGCGCCTTGGCATCGAAAGCGTGCCGGGCGAAGGTTCGACTTTCTCGGTAAGACTGTCCGCGCTGCCGACGGCGACCGATAAAACGGAAGACGATTCAAAGGGTTGAACTGTCATTCACCCGTCATCTCCACGTCATAGAACCTTGGTGCCGGGCCGCTAAAAGTCCTGCGTTGTTCGCCGCCTCCGACCAGAGACGCATCCGGCATGGGCCGTGATGCCGCCGGACTCCCGAGCTAAGGAGAAGACCCTTGAAACTCACCCGCATTCTCGGCGCCGCCGCGCTGTCGTTCACCATGCTTTCGGGCGCCGCTTTCGCTGCCGACATCAATGGCGCGGGCGCCTCGTTCCCCGCCCCGGTCTATCAGGCGTGGGCCGCGGCCTATAAGGCCAAGACCGGCACCGGCCTCAACTACCAGTCGATCGGCTCGGGCGGCGGTCAGAACCAGATCGTGAACCGCACCGTCGATTTCGGCGCCTCCGACGCGCCGATGAAGGACGACAAGCTGGAAGCCGCCAACCTGCTGCAGTTCCCGACCGTGATCGGCTCGGTCGTCGCCATCGTCAACATCGACGGCGTCGAGACCCTGACCCTGGATGGCGCCACCATCGCCGACATCTATCAGGGCAAGATCACCAAGTGGAACGACCCGAAGATCGCCGCGCTCAACAAGGGCGTGACCCTGCCCGACACCATGATCGTGCCGGTCTATCGTTCGGACTCCTCGGGCACCTCCTTCGTGTTCACCTCCTACCTCGCTGATTCCAGCGCGGGCTGGAAGTCCGACGTCGGCGCCGCCACCTCCGTGCAGTGGCCGACCGGCGCGGGCGCCAAGGGCAATGAAGGCGTTGCCGGCACCGTGAAGAACACCAAGGGCGCCATCGGCTACGTCGAGTTCATCTACGCCGCCGCCAACAAGCTCGCCGCCGCCGACCTCGTGAACAAGGCCGGCAAGGTGGTGAAGCCGTCGGTTCCGGCCTTCATGGAAGCCGCCGCCGCCGCGGACTGGAAGAACGCGAAGAACTTCGCCGCCTCGATGATCAACACCGCCGGCGAAGGCGCCTGGCCGATCACCTCGGCGACCTACATCCTGCTGCCGAAGAACCCGACCAGCGCCGCCCAGTCGGCCGAAGTCATCAAGTTCTTCGACTGGGCCTATGGCGCGGAAGGCGACGCGGTCGCCGAGAAGCTGCACTACATCGCCCTGCCCGACTCGGTCGTCGCCGACATCAAGAAGGCCTGGGCGAGCGAAGTGAAGGCCGACGGCAAGCCTGTCTGGACCAACTGATCGTCCAATCGCAAACGGGGCGGCCGCCACACGCGGCCGCCCTTTTTTGGCCGCCCCTTCTCGTGCACACGCCGCAAGGCTAGTCTAGCTCGCCGTTCCGGCGATGCCGTGCCCGCCGCCCGTCATGGTAAGCCGCCGGCCGTTTGCGGGGCCCGGCGCCGAAGGATCACAGGACATGGATGCCACACTCAGCGGAGCGCAGGCCGTGAAGGGTCTTGCCGCCGCGAAGCCGACCGGCCGGATCAGCGATCCTCTCTTCGTGGGATTGCTCTGGGCGAGCGGAATCTTCGTTCTCCTGCTTCTCGGCCTCATCATCGCGATGCTGTTCGAGGGCGGCCTGCCGGCGCTGCGCGAATTCGGCATCTCCTTCCTGTGGTCGACGGCCTGGAACCCGGTCACCGAGCGCTTCGGCGCCGGCGTCATGGTGTTCGGCACGCTGTTCAGCGCCATCATCGCCGTCATCGTCGCGCTGCCGCTGTCCTTCGGCATCGCCTTCTTCCTCACCGAGATCGCGCCCGGCCCGTTCCGCCGCCCGATCGGTGTGGCGATCCAGCTTCTCGCCGCCATTCCCTCGATCATCTACGGCATGTGGGGCTTCTTCGTCGTGGTGCCGCTGATTGCGGCCTATGTGCAGCCGCCGCTGATCGAATGGCTCGGCCCGATCCCGCTGATCGGCGCGCTGTTCCAGGGCCCGCCGCTCGGCGCGGGCATGCTCACCGCCGGCCTGATCCTCGCGCTGATGATCCTGCCCTTCATCACCGCCATGTTCGTCGAGGTGCTGGAATCGGTGCCGCCGATGCTCAAGGAATCCGCCTATGGTGTCGGCGCCACCACCTATGAGGTCTACCGCAACGTCTCGGTGCCCTATGGCCGCACCGCCATGGTCGGCGCGGTGATGCTGGGCCTTGGCCGCGCGCTCGGCGAAACCATGGCCGTCACCTTCGTTATCGGCAACGCGACGCGCATGTCCGCCTCGCTGTTCGCGCCCGGCGCGACCATCGCCTCCACCATCGCCAACGAGTTCCCCGAAGCCTCGATCGGCTCGCTCAAGCTCCAGGCGCTGCTGCAGCTCGGCTTCATCCTGTTCGTCATTTCCTTCATCGTGCTTGCGCTCTCGCGCATGCTCGTGCGGTCCAAGCTCAAGGGCTGAGAGGCAGATCATGGCTTCCCTCGCGCGCCGCCGCGCCACCGACTACACGGTCAAGGCCATCTCGATCGGTTTCGCCGGTCTCTCGCTCGTCCTTCTGGCCTGGATCATCTGGACCCTGCTGTCACGCGGCCTGCCCGCGCTCGGCCCCCATGTCTTCACCCGCATCACCCTGCCGCCGGGCGCCGGCGGCGGCCTGCTCAACGCCATTGTCGGCTCGCTGATCCAGATCGCCATGGCGCTGGTGATCGGCACCCCGATCGGCCTGATGTGCGGCACTTTTCTCGCCGAGAACGGCCGCGGCACCCATATCGGCAATGTGGTGCGCTTCGTGAACGACGTGCTGCTGTCCGCCCCGTCGATCCTGATCGGCCTGTTCGTCTACCAGCTGCTGGTCGTGCCCTTCGGCGGCTTCTCCGGCTGGGCGGGCGTCGCGGCGCTGGCGATCCTGGTGATCCCCGTGGTGGTGCGCACCACCGAGGACATGCTCGCGCTGGTGCCGATCGGCCTGCGCGAGGCCGCCTTCGCGCTCGGCGCGCCGCAGTGGAAGGTGGTGACCATGATCACCTGGCGCGCGGCCCGCGCCGGCATCACCACCGGCGTTCTGCTGGCGCTGGCCCGTGCCGCCGGCGAGACCGCGCCCCTGCTGTTCACCTCGCTCGGCAATAATGGCTGGTCGGTGAGCCTCAACGCGCCGATGGCTAGCCTGCCGATCGCGATCTACCAATATGCCGCCAGCCCCTTCGAGGACTGGGTTGCCCTTGCCTGGGCCGGCGCGCTGCTGATCACCGCCGGGGTGCTCGCCCTCAACATTGTTTCCCGCCTCGTGCTGGCGAAGATGAAGTGAGACGGACCATGAACTTCGCTCCCGAAACGTCCATCGACGTCGCCTCCGCCGTCAACCGCGCCACCGCGCCGTCGGCCGAGCCCAAGCTCAAGGTCGAGAAGCTGAACTTCTATTACGGCGACAACCACGCCCTGAAGAACATCAACTTCGAGATTCCCGAGAAGCGCGTCACCGCGATGATCGGGCCCTCGGGCTGTGGCAAGTCCACGCTGCTGCGCATCTTCAACCGCATGTTCCAGCTGTATCCGGGCCAGCGCGCCGAAGGCACCATCCTGTTCGACGGCATCAACCTGCTCGGCAAGGAACTGGACTCCACCATCGTGCGCTCGCGCATCGGCATGGTGTTCCAGAAGCCGACCCCGTTCCCGATGTCGATCTACGACAACATCGCCTTCGGCGTCCGGCTGCATGAGAGCCTCTCCAAGGCGCAGATGGACGAGCGCGTGGAATGGTGCCTGCGCAAGGCCGCGATCTGGGAAGAGACCAAGGACCGCCTCCACACCTCCGCGCTCGGCATGTCGGGCGGCCAGCAGCAGCGCCTGTGCATCGCGCGCACCATCGCGGTGCGCCCGGAAGTGATCCTGCTCGACGAGCCGACCTCGGCGCTCGACCCGATCTCGACCTCGAAGATCGAGGACCTGATCGACGAGCTGAAGCAGGAATTCACCATCGTCATCGTGACGCACAACATGCAGCAGGCCGCGCGCTGCGCCGACATCACCTCGTTCTTCTATCTGGGCGAATTGATCGAGGTCGGCCCCTCGGCCGAGATCTTCACCAATCCCCGCGAAGCCCGCACCCGCGACTACATCACCGGCCGCTTCGGCTGAGCGAATGACGAGAGAGGTTCATGCCATGACCGAACATATCGTTTCGTCATTCGACACCGATCTGAAGGAAATCGGGCGCCGCGTCGTGGAAATGGGCGGCCAGGCCGAGCGGCTGGTGGCCGATTCCGTGGCGGCTCTGGTCAAGCGCGACACCGAGCTCGCCCAGAAGGTCATCGTGCTCGACGGCCCGATCGACCTCCTGCAGCGCGAGATCGAGGAAAAGGCGATCCTCACCATCGCCCGCCGCCAGCCGCTGGCCGGCGACCTGCGCGAGATCGTGGCCGCCATGCGCATCGCCAACGATCTGGAGCGCATCGGCGACCTCGCCAAGAACACCGCCAAGCGCGTGCTCGCGCTCACCGGCGAGTTCCACCCGCAGAAGCTGGTGCGCGGGGTCGAGCACATGTCGGGCATCGTGTTCGAGCAGCTCAAGACCGTGCTGGACGCCTATGCCAGCCGCGACGACGCCAAGGCGGTCGAGGTGTGGCAGCGCGACGGCGAGGTCGACGTGCTCTACACCTCGCTGTTCCGCGAACTCCTCACCTACATGATGGAAGACCCGCGCAACATCTCGCTGTGCACCCACCTGCTGTTCTGCGCCAAGAACATCGAGCGCATCGGCGACCACGCGACCAACATCGCCGAGACGGTGCATTACCTCGCGACCGGCACGCTGCTCACCGAGGAGCGGCCCAAGCAGGACACGTCCAGCCTTACTTCCGTGGCGTTCCCGTCCTGATCGTCAGGCGCGGCGTGCGGCGAGGATAGACCATGCCGACCAACATTCTGATCGTGGAGGATGAGGAGCCCCTCACCCTCCTTCTGCGCTACAACCTCGAATCCGAAGGCTACGCCGTCGAGAGCGTGGCGCGCGGCGACGAGGCCGAGACCCGGCTGCGCGAGAGCGTGCCGGACCTCGTGATCCTCGACTGGATGCTGCCGGGCCTGTCGGGCATCGAGCTGTGCCGGCGCCTGCGCGCCCGGCCGGAGACCGAGCGCATGCCGGTGCTGATGCTCACCGCCCGCGGCGAGGAGACCGAGCGCGTGCGCGGACTCGCGACCGGCGCCGACGATTATGTCGTGAAGCCGTTCTCGGTGCCGGAGCTGGTGGCGCGGGTGCGCGCCCTGCTGCGCCGCGCCAAGCCGGACCACATCTCGACCCTGCTGCGTGCCGGCGACATCGAGCTCGACCGCGAGACCAAGCGGGTCCACCGCTCCGGCCGCGAGCTGCATCTGGGGCCGACCGAGTTCCGGCTGCTGGAGTTCCTGATGCAGTCGCCCGGCCGGGTCTATTCCCGCGAGCAGCTTCTCGACGGCGTGTGGGGCCAGGACGTCTATATCGACGAGCGCACCGTGGACGTGCATGTCGGCCGCCTGCGCAAGGCGCTGAACCGCCCGCGCCAGCCCGACCCGATCCGCACCGTGCGCGGCTCCGGCTACTCGTTCAACGAAATGTTCGCCCGCGCCCATTAAGGGCGCAGGCGCCGCAACGAAATGTTCGCCCGCCCCATTGAGGGCGCAGGCGCCGCAACGAAATGTTCGCCCGCCCCATTGAGGGCTGGCGCTTCGACAAGACGATCGCCCGCGCGCCGCAAACGCGCGGGCGTTGTCGTCAGGCGGACAGTGCCGTCAGGTCCGTGTGATCGAGAGCCCGCCATCGACCAGATGCGCGGTGCCCGAAACGAAGGACGCATCGTCCGAGGCGAGATACAGCACCGAGCGCGCCAGTTCCTCCGGGGCTGCCACGCGCTTCAGCGCGTGCAGCCCGGTGATGAAGGACTGCGCTTCGGCCGTGCCGTTGGCTTCCTTGTACATCTCGGTCTCCACCGCGCCGGGCAGCACGGCATTGACCCTGATGCCCTGCGGCCCGAACTCGGCGGCCAGCGCCTGGGTGAGCCCGATCAGGCCGGATTTCGAGGCGGCATAGGCGGCAAGGCCCGGAAAGGCGGTTGTGTAGCCGACGAAGGTCGAGGTGAAGATCACCGACCCGCCGCCGGTCTTCAGCATCTGCGCGATCTGGTGCTTGGCGCCGAGGAACGAGCCGGTGAGGTTGATCGCCAGCGTATCGGCCCAGCCCTCCTCGGAAATGCCCGTGCTCGGACCCTTTTCGCCGAGCGTGCCAGCATTGTTGAAGGCGATGTCGAGCCGGCCATAGCGCTCGGCCGCCAGCGCCACCAGCGCCTGCGCATAGTCTTCCGAGCGCACGTCGCCGGCGAGCGCGACTGCCTCGCCGCCGGCGGCCACGATCTCGGCGACCGCCGCGTCGAGTTCCGGCTGGCGGCGGGCGCCGAGCACCACCTTCGCGCCTTCCTTTGCAAACAGCACCGCGGTCGCGCGGCCGATGCCGGAGCTGGCGCCGGTCACCAGCGCGACCTTGTTGATAAGACGGGACATTGACTTCTCCTGCAATGAACGATCCGCCGCCGGGGCTTCCGGGGGCCTGTGTCACGCAGGAGTATGGCAAGGCCACCGCGTTCGGATTAGCCTGAGGAGAATGGAAATCATGTCCGGAAAATCCGAACGATGAAAATCGACGGCATCGCCGCTTTCGTCGCCATCGCCGAGGCCGGCTCGATCAGCGAGGCCGCGCGCCGGCTGCGCCTGTCGAAATCGGTGGTCAGCGACCGGCTGGCCCAGCTCGAACGCCAGCTCGGCGCCAGGCTGGTACATCGGTCCACCCGCAGCCTGTCGCTGACCGAAGACGGGACGACCTTTCTAGAGATGGCCGCGCAGTCGCTGCGCGGGCTCGACGCGGCGGCCGCCGCCCTGGCCGAGCGGCGCGGCACGCTGGCCGGCCCGTTGCGCATCTCCGCGCCGGTGACGCTCACCGCCCTGCATGTCGGCCCCGCGCTCTATCCCTTCCTGCGCCGCCATCCGCAGATCGAGCTGAGCATCGAGCTCGACGACCGCGTGGTCGACGCGCAGGCTGAGGGCTTCGACGGCGTGATCCGCCACGGGCCGATGCGCGACAGCCCGCTCACCGCCTGGCGCCTCGCCCGCAGCCGCCGCGTTCTGGTGGCCTCGCCCGATTATCTCGAACGGGAGGGAACCCCGGGCGACCTTGCCGGGCTCGAACACCATCGCGGGATTTTCTACACCCATCGCGGCCTCGCCGACTGGCGGTTCGCGACCGAGGCCGGCTTCGTGCAGGTCCGCGCCAGGATCGGGCTTCAGGTCAACAACGGCATGGTGATGCGCGACGCGGCAATCGCCGGCCTTGGCGTCACCATGCTGCCGCTGTTCATCGCCGGGCCTGAAATCCGGGCCGGCACGCTGCGGGCCATCGACATCGGCGCCGAGCCCGAGGCGGAGTTCATTTATGTCGCGCACCCGGAGGGCCGCAATCCGACCGCCAAGCTGCGCGCGCTGGCCGACTGCCTGCGCGAGGCGTTCGGCGATCCGCCTTACTGGGAAGCCGGGCTGTAGCCGTGCCCGCCAGCCTCACGCCCCGCGATTGTGCCCCTTCTTGGGCCAGTTGTGCGACAGCGTGAAATCGGCGATGCGCGGCGCGATCTCGGAACGGAAGCGCGAGCCGTTGAACACGCCGTAATGGCCTACCGTCGGCTGAAGATAATGCACACGCATGTCCTCCGGCAGGCTGGAGCACAGGGTCTGCGCCGCGCGGGTCTGGCCGACGCCGGAGATATCGTCGTTCTCGCCCTCGATGGTCAGCAGCGCCACGTTGCGGATCTTCGAAGGGTCGACCTTCTCGCCGCGATGCGTCATCTCGCCCTTGGGCAAAGCGTGGTCGATGAACACGGTCTGCAGCGTCTGCAAATAATATTCAGCCGGCAAATCCATGACCGAGAGATATTCGTCGTAGAACTCCCGGTGCTTAGCGGCGGAATCGCCGTCGCCCTTCACCAGATGGCCGAACATGTCGGCATGGGCGCGCAAATGGCGCTCCAGGTTCATCGAGACGAAGCCGTGAAGCTGGAGGAAGCCGGGATAGACCTGCCGCATGAAGCCGGGGTACGGAAACGGCACGGTGGTGATGACATTGCGCCGGAACCAGTCGATTCCGCGCTCCTGCGCGAAATCGTTCACCGCGGTCGGGTTCTCGCGGGTGTCGATCGGCCCGCCCATCAGGATCATCGAGGCCGGAACCTGCGGGTCGCCCTCCGCCTCCATCCGCGCGACCGCGGCCAGCACCGGCACCGCCGGCTGGCACACGCCCACCACATGCATGCCGCCGTCCATGTGGCGGAACATCTCGATCAGGTAGTCGATATAGTCGTCGAGATCGAACCGCCCGGCGCTCATCGGCACTTCGCGGGCATCCACCCAGTCGGTGATATAGAGATCGTGCGTCTCCAGCAGCGTCTGCACCGTGCCGCGCAGCAGCGTGGCGTAATGGCCCGAGAGCGGCGCCACGATCAGCATGCGCGGCTGCGGCCGGCGCGGGGGGCGGGCGAAGTCGCGCCGGAAATGCAGCAGCCGGCAGAACGGGCGCTCCCATACGGTCTCGACCGTCACCGGCACACGCACCGCGCCGATCGTCACCTCGTCGATGCCCCATTCCGGCTTGCCATAGCGCCGCGTGCTTCGCTCCAGCATCTCGAACGCCGCCGACATCGAGCGGCCGACCCCGGTGTGGGACAGCGGATTGACCGGGTTGCGGTAATAGAGCCGGCCGGCATCGGCCATCAGCCGCACCGGTTCCAGCGCCGCCTGCCCCATCTCGAACATCCAGTAGAGCGGCCGGGTGAAGGCCGACGCGAACTGGACCTGTGCATCCGGCGTGCGGACCGCGTCCTCCGCCTCGTAGACATCTCCGAAAACACCGATCGCCATGCATGCCTCCGTGGGGAAATCCCGACCGCCGGCCGACGCGCCTGAGCGGCTCCGGCCGCCTTCCGGGGCCGCGAGCCCCCTCGCGCCGACGGCCGCACCTTACATTGTGCGCTGCAACATAAATAGCGGCTTTCTTCGCCAGTTCAATGACCGCCCCGATGACCGCACCCGCAGCCGGCGGCAACGCGCCGCCGCGCCGCCGGTTCCGCCCGCCGCGCATGCGATCGGCGAGACCCTTCGCGCCCCCGCCCTTCGGCGCTATAGAAGAAGCGCGACGGCAGGACATTCATGACGCTCTCTCTCGACCGCCCCATCGGGGAACGCTTTTTCGGCCTCCGGCTGGACACGCTGATCCGCCTGCGCTGGCTCGCCATTGGCGGGCAGACGCTGGCCATCGTGGTGGTTCAGGGTGTTCTCGGCTTCACCCTGCCACTCGGCGCCTGCCTCGCCGTGGTCGCGCTCTCGGCCTGGCTTAACCTCGCCTTGCGGCTGCGCAATCCCGGCGCGCGGCGCTTGTCGGATGTCGAGGCGGCGTGGCTGCTGGCCTATGACATTCTCCAGCTCTCCGCCCTGCTGTTCCTCACCGGCGGCCTCGCCAATCCGTTCGCGGTACTGTTTCTCGCCCCGGTGCTGATCTCGGCCACCGCGCTCTCGCCGCGCACCACCATCCTGCTCGGCATGCTGGCGAGCCTGTGCGCGGCGCTGGTCGGGCTCTGGCAGATGCCGCTGCCCTGGTCGCACAGCGAGGCGCTGGGCGTCGGCCCGGTGCTGCCGCCGGTCTATCTCGCGGCGATCTGGTGCGCGCAGGCCATCGCCATCGGCTTCATCGGCGTGCACACCTGGCGCGTGGCGGAGGAAACGCGCGAGCTTTCGGAGGCGCTCGCCGCCACCGAGCTGGTGCTGGCGCGCGAGCAGCATCTCTCGGCGCTGGACGGGCTGGCCGCCGCCGCCGCCCATGAACTCGGCACCCCGCTCGCCACCATCACCGTGGTCGCCAAGGAACTGGCGCGCGCCCTCCCGCCGGACAGCCCGATCGCCGACGACATCAAGCTGCTGGGCGAACAGTCCGAGCGTTGCCGGGCGATCCTGCGCACCCTGACCTCGCTCGGCGCGGGCGATGCGCCGTTCGACCGCATGCCGATCTCGCATCTTCTGGAAGACGTGGTCGCCCCGCACCGCAATTTCGGGATCCTCATCAACGTCGCCCTGCCCTCCGGCGCGACCGACGTGCCGGTGCTCGCCCGCAATCCCGGCCTGCTCTACGGGCTCGGCAACATCGTCGAGAACGCGGTGGACTTCGCGGAAAGCCGCGTCGACATCGTCGCGAGCTGGAGCGGGGACGCGATCACCATCATCGTCACCGATGACGGGCCGGGCTTCCCGCCGGAGCTGATCGACAGCATCGGCGCGCCCTATGTCACCAGCCGCGGCCGGCAGCGCTGGCGCCGCGAGCCCGACGAGGACGAGGAGCCCAATGGCGAGGGCCTGCGCGAGGGGCTCGGCCTCGGCGTGTTCATCGCCAAGACCCTGCTGGAGCGCACCGGCGCCGCGCTGAGCTTCGTCAACCGCACGTCGCCCGCCCATGGCGCCGAGGTGGTGGTGCGCTGGCCGCGTCGCCTGATCGACATTTCCGGCGAGGCCGAGCGCGAGGCTCTGGCAAATCTGCCGGGCGAGGGACTATAAGACCAAAGCAGATGCGACAATTTTGCACTGTCGGGATCGACAGTGTAGTCTGCGCCGCAACAGAAAAGAGAGGGGTCGTGCCGTACCTGATCACGGCTCCAGGGAACACGCCATGCTCGATGCCACCGCCGAAACGCTCGACCGGACACTGCTGATCGTCGATGACGACAAGCCGTTCCTGCAGCGCCTCGCCCGCGCCATGGAAATGCGCGGCTTCACGGTGGTCACCGCCGAGACCGTGGCGGACGGCCTCGCGCGCGTCGAAGGCGGCGCGCCGGCCTATGCCGTGGTCGACATGCGGCTCGGCGACGGCAACGGGCTGGACGTCATCTCCGCGCTCAAGCGCCGCCGTCCCGAGGCGCGCGGCATCATCCTCACCGGCTATGGCAACATCGCCACCGCCGTGAACGCGGTGAAGATGGGCGCGGTGGATTATCTCGCCAAGCCGGCCGACGCCGACGACATCTGCGCCGCGCTGAACGCGCAGGGCGATTTCAAGCCGCAGTTGCCCGAGAACCCGATGTCGGCCGACCGTGTGCGCTGGGAGCACATCCAGCGCGTCTACGAACTGTGCGGGCGCAATGTCTCTGAGACCGCGCGACGGCTTTCCATGCATCGCCGCACCCTCCAGCGCATCCTCGCCAAAAGGGCGCCGCGCTGAGAAGCGCAGTGCCGCGCGCCAAGGGCCCAATCACCGGGTGTGCTTTGAAAAGCCGGCGAACAAGAATGTCGTCACCGAAATGTCCGGCGAATGGTTCGACCTGAACGGCAATACAAGCCGACTGCTCGCTCTCCTTGACCTGCAGAAGATCGCGGCCATTCAGAACCAGCCGTTCGAGCCGATGAAACTGTCCGAAGTCCCGATCCATACGCATTATTTCGATGCACGCATGGGCATGGTGCACTTCCGCCGGCAGCCCTCACACCCGCAGCCCGTGCTCCCGCGCCAGTTCCTTCAGCGCCTTCTCCGGGCGGGCGCCGATGTGGCTGATGATCTCGCTTGCGCACAGCGCGCCGAGCTTCAGCGACTCTTCGGGCGAAAAGCCCTTGGCGAAACCGTGGAGATAGCCGGCGGCGAACAGGTCGCCCGCGCCGGTGGTGTCCACCACCTTGGCCACCGGGAAGGCCGGCACTGAAACCGTCTCCTCGCCCGCCACCGAGAGCGCGCCCTTTTCCGAGCGCGTCACCACGGCGCGCGCCACGTCCTTGCGGATCGCGGCGAGCGCGGCGTCGAAGTCCACCTCGTAAAGCGCGGTCAGCTCGGTCTCATTGGCGAACACCAGATCGACCACGCCCGAGCGCATCAGATCGAGGAATTCCGCGCGGTAGCGCCCGACGCAGAACGCGTCCGAGAGCGTCAGCGCCACGGTGCGGCCATTGGCGTGGGCGATGCCAGACGCCTTGAGGAACGCTTCCTTGGCCGCCGGCGGGTCCCACAGATAGCCTTCGAGATAGGTCACGCCCGCGAGCGCGACCGCCGTCTCGTCGACATCCGCCGGGGACAGGTCCTGCGCGGCGCCGAGAAACGTGTTCATGGTGCGCTCGCCATCCGGCGTCACCAGAATGAGGCAGCGCGCCGTGGTCGGGCCGGAGGTCGCCGCCGGCGTGTCATAGGCGACGCCCGCCGCGCGGATATCGTGGGCGAAGATGCCGCCCAGCTCGTCGTCGCGCACCTTGCCGATGAAGCCGGCCGCCCCGCCCAGCGCGGCGATGCCAACCATGGTGTTGGCCGCCGAGCCGCCGGAAATCTCCACGCCCGGCCCCATCGCGCCATAGACCGTCCCGGCCCGCGCCTCGTCGATCAGCGTCATGCCGCCCTTCTGCATGCCGTGGGTGGCGAGGAACGCGTCGTCCGCGCGGGAGATCACATCCACGATGGCATTGCCGAAGCCGATCACGTCGAGCGGTTGCGCGGTCAAGGGTCTGGCCTTTCACGAGGGAAGAGAGATGGCGACCGCGGTAGCAGAGCGAGCCGTGGCCCGCAACGCTTTCCCGCCGGGCGCAACTTGCTCCATCGCGGCGGCCGCCGCGCGCGACGTTCCAACCGGGCGCTTTCCCGCCCGGTCGTGCGCCGCTATTGCTGGAGCCTTCGCTCCGTCCCGCCTCGGGTACTCATGGCCCTGTTCCGGCATGCCTCCACCGTCGCCGCCCTCACGCTGACCTCGCGCGTGCTCGGCTTCGCGCGCGATGCGGCGATCGCGAGCCTGTTCGGCACCGGCGTGGTGGCGGATGCGGCGGTGGCCGGGCTCGCTCTGCCCCAGCTCGCGCGGCGGCTGCTCGGCGAGGGAGCGCTGAACGGCGCCATCGCCCCGCGGCTCGGCGAAGGCGAGGCGGCGGCGCAGCGGGCCTCGGGCGCATTGGCGCTGTTCGCTCTGGTGGCGAGCGCGCTGGCGCTCATCGCCTATGTCTTCATGCCGTGGGTGGTCGCGCTGATGGCGCCCGGCTTCCCCGGTGACGGGCCGCGCGAGCTCGGCGCGGTGCTCGCCGGGCGGCTCGCGGTGATCTGCCTGCCGCTGGCCGCCATCGCCGGCGTGCTGGCGGCGCTCGCCAATGCGGCGGGGCGCGTCACCCGCCCCGCCATGGCGCCAGCCCTCGGCAATGTCGCGGTGATCGCGGTGATCGTGCTGCTGTATCTGAGCGGCGCGGTCGAGACCGGCAGCGAGGTGGCCAATCTCGCCTGGCTCGCCGGTGCCACGGTGGCGGGCGCGGTGATGCAGCTTCTCGTCATGCTCTCCGCGCGTCCCGAGGGGGCGCTCGCCGCAGGGCTGTCACCCGCGGCGCTGCGGGCGGCGATGCCGATGTTGTTCGCCGCCGGCCCGACCCTGTTCGCGGCCGCCCTGCCGCAGCTGCGCTTCCTGCTCGCGGCGGCAGCGGCCTCCACGCTCTCCGGCGGCGTCGCCGCGCTGTTCTTCGCCAACCGGCTGGTGGAATTGCCGCTCGGGCTGGTCGGCGCCAGCGCCGGGGCGGTGCTGCTGCCCGCGCTCGCCGCCGGCGGCAGGGATGGCACCGAGCTGCGCGCGCGCAGTGTCGAGGCCGCGCTGGCGCTGGCGCTGCCGGCCGCGCTGGGCCTTGCCGTGCTGGCCCATCCCATAGTCGCCGTGCTGTTCCAGCGCGGCGCGTTCGATCCGGCCGCCACCGAGCTGACCGCCCGCGCGGTCGCCCTGCTGGCGCTGACCATCCCGATCCAGGCGCTGGAAAAGGTGCTGGCGGCGATCGCCTTCGCGCGCGGCTTCGGCCGGCTCGTCATCCGGGCGAATCTGGTCGCCCTGCCGCTCGGCGCGCTGGCCGGATTTTCCGGCGCCGGCACGCTCGGCATTGCCGGCCCCGCTTTGGGCGTGGTGGCCGCAAGCCTCATCGGCACGGCGGGGCTGGCGCTGGCGCTGGCACGCCGCGGCCTGCTGACGCTCGACCGGACGGGACGGCGCCGCGTGCTGGCGCTCATCGCCTCCGCTGGCGCCATGGCGCTCGCGCTCATGCTGGCCGCGCATTGGCTGGAGGGGCCGCTGGTGGCAGGCGGATGGCACGCGGTTCCCGCGCTCGCGGGTCTCGTCGGGCTCGGCGTCGCGATCTATGGCGCGCTGGCCGCCGCGCTCGGCGCCGTGCGGCTTCCCGCGCTGCGGTCGGCGCTGCGCAAGTGAGGCGAAGGTGAGGCGCGGGCCAGGCCGGGGCTCCCCGCGCACGAAAGCCTTGCGAGCGCCCGGATCGCGTGCCATGAGGCCCGCAAATGACACGGCTCTAGCGGGACCGGCGGGACGCCGCCGGTCGTCGAGGACGTAACGATATGGCTTTCCAGCAGCGTGTGTTTTCCGGCGTTCAGCCGAGCGGCAACCTCCACCTCGGCAATTATCTCGGCGCCATCAAGCGCTTCGTCGAGATGCAGGCGGATTATGACTGCCTGTACTGCGTGGTCGACATGCACGCCATCACCGTCTGGCAGGACCCGGCGGAGCTGAAGCGCTGCATCCGCGAGGTCACCGCCGCCTTCCTCGCCGCCGGCATCGATCCGAAAAAGCACATCGTGTTCAACCAGAGCCAGGTCGCCGGCCATGCCGAGCTCGCCTGGGTGTTCAACTGCGTCGCGCGCCTGGGCTGGCTGAACCGCATGACCCAGTTCAAGGAGAAGGCCGGCAAGGACCGCGAGAACGCTTCGGTGGGACTCTACGCCTATCCGAACCTGATGGCCGCCGACATCCTGCTCTACCGCGCCACCCATGTGCCGGTGGGCGAGGACCAGAAGCAGCATCTGGAGCTGACCCGCGACATCGCGCAGAAGTTCAACAACGACTTCGGCCCCTCCATTGCCGAGCTGGGCCTCGGCGAGGCGTTCTTCCCCTCGCCCGAGCCGCTGATCGGCGGGCCGGCGGCACGAGTGATGAGCCTGCGCGACGGCTCCAAGAAGATGTCGAAGTCCGATCCCTCGGATAATTCGCGCATTAACCTGACCGACGACGCCGACGCCATCGCCTCCAAGGTGCGCAAGGCCAAGACCGACCCCGAGCCGCTGCCCTCGGATGTGGAGGGGCTGAAGCCGCGCCCGGAGGCCGAGAACCTCGTCGGCATCTATGCCGCGCTCGCCGACACCACCAAGGCCCAGGTGCTGGCCGATTTCGGCGGCGGCCAGTTCTCGACCTTCAAGTCGGCGCTGGTCGATCTCGCGGTCGCCCGGCTCGGCCCAATCGGCGCGGAGATGAAGCGTCTGGTCGCCGATCCGGCCTATGTCGACGGCGTGCTGCGCGACGGCGCCTCCCGCGCACGGGTGCTGGCCGAGGAGACCATGGGCCACGTCAAGGACATCGTCGGCTTCGTGCGCTGAGAGCGGGGCGCGATCGGCGATTCCGCTCCGCCTGTGATATGACCACCGGCAAGCGCCGGCTCCGCAGAGGGACGACGCCTCACAGGAATCCGCCATGCCGCGCAGGCGCCAAAGTCACGAGCCCGGCCACCGCCGCAAGTTTCTGGTGGTGATCGACGACACGCCGGAATGCGACCGCGCGGTGTATTACGCCGCCCGCCGCGCCGCGCGCACCCATGGCGGCGTGGTCATGCTCTCCGTTCTGGAACTCGCCGACGTGCAGAGCCAGTGGCTCGGCGTCGCCGACCTGATGCGTGCGGAAGCCACCGACAAGGCGCAGGCCCAGCTCGATCATTTCGCCGCCCGCGCCCGCCTGCTCTCCGGACTGGAGCCCGAACAGGTGATCGTCGAGGGCAAGGTCGCCGAGGAAATCCTGAAAGTGATCGAGGCCGACGAGGACATCGCCATCCTCGCGCTCGCTGCCGGCGCCGGCAGCGAGGGGCCCGGCCCGCTGGTCGGCATGCTCGCCGCCGGAATGGGCGCGGGAAGCTGGGCGCATCTGCCGATCCCGATCACCATCGTGCCGGGCGCGCTCGAAGACGCCGAGCTCGACGCGCTGGCCTGAGCCGGCCTTCACAGCCCCGCACCCGGCCGCTGGAGCCGGCGCAGGCCGACAAGAGGACGTCACTTGGACGCGCGCCACGATCCCGCCCCTCCATCGGCAGCCAGCCGCCCCCGCCACGGCGGCGAACTGGACGCGGCGCGCGCCCGCTTCCCGCAGGCGCCCGAGCCGTGGATCGACCTGTCCACCGGCATCAATCCGCGCCCCTACCCCTTCGAGGCCAGTACGCTGGGCGAAGAGCTGTGGACCCGGTTGCCGGAGCGCGCGGCGCTGGAGCGGCTGGAGGCCGTGGCCGCGCGCGCCTATGGCGTTCCCGCCCATGGCCGCGTGGTGGCGGCGAGCGGCACCCAGCCGCTGATCGCGGCGCTGCCGGCGCTGTTTCCCGCGCGTCGCGTCGCCATTCTCGGCTTCGGCTATCAGGAACACCCGGCCCGCTGGCACGCCGCCGGCGCGCAGGTGCGGATCGTCGAGGAAATGGAGGCGCTGTGCGCGCAGGACATCGACCTCGGGGTCGTGGTCAACCCCAACAATCCCGACGGACGGCTGGTGGAGCCGGGCGATCTCGACAGCGTCGCGGCCCGCCTTGCGGCGCGCGGCGGCGCGCTGGTGGTGGACGAGGCGTTCATGGATGTGGTCGCCCCCTCGCGCAGCCTCATCCCCGCCCTGCCCCCGCGTACGATCATCCTGCGCTCCTTCGGCAAAGCCTATGGCCTCGCCGGCCTGCGGCTGAGCTTCGCGGTAAGCGAGCCGGAAACTGCCGGACGCCTGCGCGCCGCGCTCGGCCCTTGGCCGGTCTCCGGGCCCGCGCTCGCCATCGGAACGCAGGCGCTCGCCGATGCCGGCTGGCTCGCGCGCGCCCGCGCGCAACTCGACCACGATGCCGCCCGGCTGGACGGAGTTCTGCGCGCCGCCGGGTTCGAGCCGGTGGGCGGGACCAGCCTGTTCCGCCTTGCCGCCACGCCGGACGCCGCGCGCTGGTTCGAGCGCCTCGGCCGCGCCGGCATTCTGGTGCGGTCCTTCCACGAGCGGCCGCATTGGCTGCGTTTCGGCCTGCCGGGCAATGACGCGGCCTGGCGGCGGCTGGAAGCGGCACTCGCCGCGTGACCGGCGGCATCGCGCCCACTTCCCCTTCGGCGGGCGAGAGCTTATCTAGATTCCAAATCCCCACGTCGCCGGGGCCTTGACCCCCGGTAGGCAGGAGCCAGACCCATGTTCATCCAGACCGAACCCACGCCGAACCCCGCCACGCTGAAGTTCCTGCCCGGCCGCTCCGTGCTGGGCGAAGGCACGTTCGAGGCACGCGACGCCGCCGAGGCCGGGCGCTCGCCGCTCGCCAGCCGCCTGTTCGAGATTCCCGGCGTCTCCGGGGTGTTCTTCGGCTCGGATTTCGTCACCGTGACCAAGCAGGACGCGGAATGGCCCCATCTCAAGCCGGCAATCCTCGGCGTGATCATGGAGCATTTCGTCTCCGGCCAGCCGGTTCTGCCCGAGACCCATGAGCACGTCGAGGACGATGCGTTCTTCGAGGCCAAGGACGAGGGGCTGGTCGACACCATCCGCGAGCTGATCGACACCCGCGTGCGCCCGGCCGTGGCCAATGACGGCGGCGACATCACCTTCCGCGGCTACAAGGACGGCGTGGTGTTCCTCGCCATGAAGGGCTCCTGCGCGGGCTGCCCGTCCTCAACCGCGACGCTGAAGAACGGCATCGAAAACCTGCTGCGCCATTTCGTGCCGGATGTGGTCGAGGTGCGCGCGGTCTGATCCGCGTCCCCGCGCGCCGGCCGCCACTTTCCTTCGCCCGCCGGCCGTGCGCATGGTGAGGCGAGACGTGACGGAAGGCCCATGCTGATTCTCGCCATCGATACCGCGCTGGAAGCGTGCTCCGCCGCGCTCCACGACATCGCCGAAGACCGCACCCTCGCCAGCGAGAGCCTGGCGATGGAGCGCGGCCATGCCGAGGCGTTGATCCCGCTGGTGCAGCGGCTGATGGACGAAGCCGGCGCGGAGTTCCGCGACATCGGCATGTTCGCGGTCACGGTCGGGCCCGGCAGCTTCACCGGCCTGCGCGTCGGCCTCTCCGCCGCCCGCAGCTTCGGCCTCGCCACCGGCCGGCCGGTGATCGGCATCTCCACGCTGGCGACGCTGGCCGCGCCGCTCTTCGCCACCGACGACAGCATCCCGGTCGCGGCGGCGATCGATGCCCGGCACGGCAATGTCTATCTCCAGATGATCGGCCCGGGCGGGCGGCTGCTGGTCGGCCCTCGCGCCATGGCGCTGCGCGATGCCGCCCGTGCGGTCGCCAACGTCCCGGTGCGCCTCGTCGGCTCCGGGGCGGCGCTGCTGGCCGAACACTGGCCCTCGGGCGAGCGCCCGCCATTGCTGGTTTCGCCCGAGGCGGTGCCCGATCCGGTGTGGCTGGCACGCCTCGCTTCGGTCGCCGATCCCGCGCGCTCCGAGCCGCGCCCGCTCTATCTGCGCGACGCCGACGCCAAGCCGCAGACCGCGGCGCGGATCGCCCGGCGATGATCGGCAGGTCCCGATGATGAGCCGGGCGCTGGCGTGGCTGGGCGGCAGGCTCGGCTTCCCGCGCCGCGCCTTCCACCTGCGCGCGGCCTCGCCCGCCGATGCCGACAGCTTCGCCCGGCTCCACGCCGAGGGCTTCCACATCGCCTGGGACGGCGCCGAGTTCGAGCGCCTGCTGGCCGATCCGCTGAGCCGCGCCTGGCTGGTCACGGCGGGGCCGGGCGGCCCGGCGGCCGGCTTCGTGCTGTTCAAGGGCGTGCGGCCGGAGACCGAGATCCTCTCGGTGGCGGTCGCCCGCGCCCGTCGGCGCGAGGGCATAGGCCGCCTTCTTCTGGAGCGCAGCTTCGCGCTGCTGGCGGCGGAGGGGTTCCGCACCGTGTTCCTGGAGGTCGAGGACGGCAATGCCGCGGCCCTGCGGCTATACGAGCATCTCGGCTTTCGTGAAATCGCCCGGCGCCGGGGCTATTATCGCACCGCTTCGGGCGCGAGCGCGACCGCGATCGTGATGCGGCGGGATATCGCCTGAGGGCAAGCCCGCGACGCGTGCCGTCGAGGGTTGCCCTTCCGGGGCGCCCTGTTCCATAAGGCGCCGGAGACGGGAGACCCGCCGGATATGAACGACGAGAAGCCGACCGCCATCGAGGATGCCTGCGTTACGCTCGGCCTGCGCATGACCGACCAGCGCCGCGTCATCGCCCGCGTGATCGCCGATGCCCAGGACCATCCCGACGTCGAGGAACTGCACCGGCGCGCGGCGGCGGTGGACGACCGCATCTCCATCTCCACGGTCTACCGCACGGTGAAGCTGTTCGAGGATGCCGGCATCATCGAACGCCACGATTTCCGCGACGGCCGTTCGCGTTACGAGCCGGTGCCGGACGAGCACCATGACCATCTGATCGACATCCGCTCCGGCCATGTCGTCGAGTTCCGCTCCGAGGAGATCGAGCATCTTCAGGAAGAGATCGCCCGCAAGCTCGGCTACAAGCTGATCGGCCATCGGCTGGAGCTCTACGGCGTGCCGCTCGACGCCAAGAAGAAGGGCTGAGCCCTTGCGCACCGGCCTTCGCGCCTGGCTGGTGCTGGTGCCGGTGGTGGCGCTCACGCTGGTCGGCATCCCCTTGCAGGCGGCCGCGCTGGCGCTGAACCTGAGTGCGCAGCGCCGCATTCCCCTGCTGTTCCACCGCGCCGTTCTGGCGCTGATCGGGATCAGGGTGCGCGTTACCGGCGCGCCGGCCACCGCCCGTCCGCTGCTTCTGGTCGCCAATCATGTCTCCTGGCTCGATATCTGCGTGCTCGGCGCGCAGTTTCCGCTCGCCTTCGTCGCCAAGAGCGAGGTCGGAAGCTGGCCGGGCATCGGGCTGCTGGCGAAGCTCCAGCGCACCGTCTTCGTCGACCGCGCGGCCCGCACTGCAACCGGGCGCGCCGCGCACGAGATCGCGGGGCGGTTGGGCGGCGGCGATCCGGTGGTGCTGTTCGCCGAAGGCACGTCCAGCGACGGCAACCGCGTGCTGCCGTTCCGCTCGGCCCTGCTGGGGGCGGCGAGCCGGGGCGAGGGGAACGCGGCGATCCAGCCGCTCGCCATCGCCTATGTCGCGCAGGGCGGGGTGTCGCTCGGGCGCACGCGCCGCCCGCTGGTCGCCTGGTATGGCGACATGGACCTCGCTCCGCACCTGATGGAAGTGCTGCGACGCGGCACGCTCGATGTCGAGCTGCGCTTCGGCGAGCTGGTCGAGGCCGGCAACCGCAAGGCGGCGGCGGGCGAGGCGGAGCGCGCGGTGCGGGCGCTTCTGGCCCGCGCGCTGAACCCGCGCGGTGAATGAGGCCGTTAACCTCCGCTTTACTTCGCTCCTCCGCATTCCCTTTTGGCGGGAATCCGGCTACACAGGAGGGAGGTGTCACCTATCGGAGACGTGGACGATCTCAAGCTGGGAACGAGCGGCGAATTGCGGGGGCGCCTCATTGGCGGCGCATCTGTCGCGCGCAATGTTTTCAAGGGATTTGACCGCCCCCTCGCGTGCCGAGGCGGTGTGGCACAGCTCGATCGACACGCATGAGTGAACCGCGCAAGCTTTATATCAAGTCCTTCGGCTGCCAGATGAACGTCTATGACGCCCAGCGCATGACGGATCAGCTCGCGCATGAGGGCTATGTCGAGACGCAGACGGCGGAGGACGCCGACCTCGTCATCCTCAACACGTGCCACATCCGCGAGAAGGCCGCCGAGAAGGTCTATTCCGAGCTCGGCCGGCTGCGCAAAAGCCAGGAAGAGCTCGGCCGCCGCCAGATGGTCGCGGTCGCCGGCTGCGTGGCGCAGGCGGAAGGCGCGGAAATCATCAAGCGCGCCCGCTCGGTCGACCTGGTGGTCGGCCCGCAGAGCTACCACAAGCTGCCCGAGCTGATCGCGCAGGCCGAGCTGCGCGGCTCGAATCGCCGCGCGGGCATCGTCGAGACCGAGTTCCCGGTCGAGGACAAGTTCGACCATCTCGCCGCCCCCTCGCGCGCGGCGATCGCCAAGCGCGGCCCCACCGCCTTCGTCACGGTGCAGGAAGGCTGCGACAAGTTCTGCACCTTCTGCGTGGTGCCCTACACCCGCGGGGCGGAAGTCTCCCGCCCGGTGGCGAAGATCGTCGAGGAAGTGCGCCGCCTCGCTGATGGCGGCGTGCGCGAGGTCACGCTCATCGGCCAGAACGTCAACGCCTATCACGGCGAGGACGCGGCCGGCCGCCCGGTGAACCTGCCGGACCTCATCCGCGCCATTGTCGAGGTCCCGGGCATCGCTCGCGTGCGCTACACCACCAGCCACCCGCGCGACATGGATGACGAGCTGATCGCCGCCCATCGCGACCTGCCCGAGCTCATGCCCTATCTGCACCTGCCGGTGCAGTCCGGCTCCAACCGCATTCTCGCCGCGATGAATCGCAAGCACGACCGCGAGCTGTTCTTCGAGACCGTGGAGCGCGTGCGCGCGGCGCGGCCCGACATCGCCTTCTCCTCGGACTTCATCGTCGGCTTCCCCGGCGAGACCGACGAGGATTTCGCCGACACCATGGACCTCGTGGAGAAGGTGCGCTTCGCTGGCGCCTTCTCGTTCAAATACTCGATACGTCCGGGCACGCCGGCCGCGACCATGGACGGCCAGCTGCCCGAAGAGGTGAAGTCGCAGCGCATCTATGCGCTGCAGGCCCTGCTCGACCGCCAGAAGGCGGAATTCGACGCGGCCTGCCGTGGCCGGCGCTTTGAGATTCTCCTGGAAAAGCATGGGCGCCTGCCCGGCCAGCTCATCGGCCGCTCGCCCTATCTCCAGTCCGTGGTGGTGCTGGCGCCGCCGGAGGCGATCGGCACGCTCGCCACCGTCGAGGTGCGCGAAGTGTCCACCAAGAGCCTGTCGGGGGACATCCTCGGCGGCGAGTTCTTCGAGAGTCGCGGTGAACCCGCGGCCATGATGACGGGTTCAATAGGGCAGAGCGAACAAGTGGAGGCTTAAGCGTGCGTCGATCCGGGTCTGATTCCGATCGTGCCTTGGTAAGTGCCCGTGCGGGGACCACATCGGCCGGAACCCGCCCGCCTCGAACGCCCGCTTCCTCCGATACAACGGCACGCTGGATGACACCCACCGTCGACGCTACCAACCAGACTGTCCTGGCCTTCGACGACAACAGGCTCGCCAGCCTGCTGTTCGGCCATTACGGCCAGAACCTCGCCTTGATCGAGCGTCGGCTAGAAATCGTGGCCGAGCAGCGCGGCAACCATGTCACGCTGGAAGGCCCGCGCGAGGCCTGCGATCAGGCCCGCCATGTGCTGGAGACGCTCTATGCCCGGCTGAAGAAGGGCGGCGAGATCGCCCCCGGCGATGTCGAAGGCGTGCTGCGCGAGGCCGCCAGCCAGGGCTTCCTGTTCGATTTCGACCCGGCCGCGCGCAAGCAGAGCTTCGACGAGATCCAGCTGCGCCGCCGCCCGGTGCGTGCCCGCACCGCCGCGCAGGACGCCTATATCCGCGCGCTGAAGCGCCAGACGCTGGTGTTCGGCGTCGGCCCGGCCGGCACCGGCAAGACCTGGCTCGCCGTCGCCTATGCCGTGCACCTTCTGGAGCGGCGCGTGGTGGACAAGATCATCCTCTCGCGCCCGGCGGTGGAGGCGGGCGAGCGGCTCGGCTTCCTGCCCGGCGACATGAAGGAGAAGGTCGACCCCTATCTGCGTCCGATCTATGATGCGCTCCACGACCTGATGGACCGCGCCTTCGTCGAGCGGGCGCTGACCTCCGGCGAGATCGAGATCGCGCCTCTGGCCTTCATGCGCGGCCGCACGCTGGCCAATGCCTGCGTCATCCTCGACGAGGCGCAGAACACGACGTCGATGCAGATGAAGATGTTCCTGACCCGTCTGGGCGAGAATTCGCACATGATCATCACCGGCGACCCCAGCCAGATCGACCTGCCGCCCGGCCAGACCTCCGGCCTCGCGGAAGCGGTTTCGCTGCTGGAGAATGTCGAGGGCGTCGAGGTCTGCCATTTCGCCGCCGCCGACGTGGTGCGCCACGAATTGGTCGGGCGCATCGTCGCCGCTTACGACAACAAGGCCGCGAGCGCCCGCGCCGCCGCCGAGGCGAAGGCGGAAACAAGGACGGCTACGCGATGAGCGACGCCCCCGCCATCGAGATCGACGTGCTGGTGGAAGCGCCCGCCTGGGAGGGCGTGCCCGATGCCGAAAGTCTCGTGACGCGGGCGGTGATCGCCGCCGTAGAGGGCGCGGCCACCGAATACGAGCTCGACATCGAGGGCGCGGAGATCGCGGTGATGCTCACCGACGATGCCGGCATCCGCGCGCTCAACCGCGACTGGCGCGGCAAGGACAAGGCGACCAACGTCCTGTCCTTCCCCACGCCCGAAGTGGCGCGGGGCGGGGGCGATCCCCATCTCGGCGACATCGCCATCGCCTTCGAGACCCTGGAGCGCGAGGCGGCCGGCGAGAACAAGAGCATCGCCGACCATCTCCAGCACCTGTCGGTGCACGGCACGCTGCATCTCCTCGGTTATGACCATGAGGTCCCCGAGGAGGCCGAGGAGATGGAGGCGATGGAGCGCACCGTGCTCTTGACGCTTGGCGTGTCCGATCCCTATGCCGAAACCGAACCCGTATCTCAGGCATCCTAGAAGAAGGCCAGAAGAAGCAAGGCTATGTCCGACCCCGTTTCTCATACCTCGCCCTCCGCTGCCGACACTTCCGGCAGCGAGGGGCCAAGTAGTCCCTCGGCCGGCTCGCGAAGTGCCGGCGAGGTCCGCGCCACCGACGGTCGCGGCGGCCTGTTCGATCGGCTTCGTGGCCTGATCGGCGGCTGGCGTTCCACCGGCTCGCTGCGCAGCGACCTCGCCGAGGTGCTCGCCGCCAATTCCGATGCCGGCGCAGACCTGACCGCGACCGAGCGCGCCATGCTGAAAAGCATTCTGGAGCTCCGGGAGCTCAGGATTGGCGACGTGATGGTGCCCCGCGCGGACATCGTGGCGGTGCAGAAGGACATCTCTCTGGGCGAACTGCTCGCCGTCTTCGCCGAAGCCGGCCATTCCCGCCTCGTCGTTTATGACGACACGCTCGACGATCCCGTCGGCATGGTCCACATCCGCGACCTCGTGACCTATCTGACCCAGCGCGCCATGGCGCCGCGCCCCGGCGCCGCCCGCTCGGCGGCACGGGAAGCGTTCGGGCGGGAAACGGCTTCACGAGAGCCGGCGGCGCGGGAGCCGGAGGAGCGCTCCGCGCGCGGCAAAGTGCGGCCCGCCTTCAACCTCAAGGCGATCGACCTCTCCGCCTCGCTGTCCTCGGCGAAGCTGATTCGCCGCCTGCTGTTCGTGCCGCCCTCCATGCCCTCGATCGAACTTCTGGCCAGCATGCAGGCGAGCCGCATCCATCTCGCCCTGGTGATCGACGAATATGGCGGAACCGACGGCATCGTCTCGATGGAAGACCTCGTCGAGGAAATCGTCGGCGACATCGAGGATGAGCACGACGACGACGAGACCCCGCTGATCGCCCGCCAGCCCGACGGCAGCTTCATCGCCGACGCCCGCGCCAATCTGGAAGACGTGGCCGAGGAGGTCGATCCGGCCTTCGCCGCCGGCGAGGAGGCCGAGGAGGTCGACACGCTGGGCGGGCTTCTGGTCACGCTCGCCGGCCGCGTGCCGGTGCGCGGCGAGATTGTCGCCGGTCCCGGCGGCTTCGAGATCGAGGTGCTCGATGCCGATCCGCGCCGGGTGAAGCGCCTGCGCATCGCCGCCGCGCGCGGCGGAGCCGGCCGGGCGACCGCCGTCGAGGACGAGCCCGCCCCGCGCGGACGACCGGTTCCCGGCAGCCTGCCCCCGCCCGCCGAGCAGGCAGGGGCCCGTCATTCGGCTTCCGCGCGCGGCCCGGATGCCGCCTGAAGCGCCGGGCGAGGCCGGGCGGGTGGCCCTTGAGGCGCCGCGTCCGGCTCCCGCAGCTGCCGGGCGGATGGGAAGCGTCCTCGCGGGCCTGGCGCGGCGCCTGAACCGCCTGTCGCCGCGAAAGCGTGGCGGGCTGGCTTTTCTAGCCGGCGCGGTCTCCGCGCTTGCCATGCCGCCCTTCTCGCTGTGGCCGCTGCTGGCGCTGACCCTGCCGCTGCTGGTGCTGCTGCTGGACGTCGCGCTGGAGGGTCGCCCGGCTCGCGCGAGGCTATGGCCCGCCTTCGCCACCGGCTGGCTGTTCGGCATGGGCTATTTCCTCGCCGGCCTGTGGTGGATCGGCGAGGCATTCCTGGTTCAGGCCGACGCCTTCGCCTGGCTGATGCCGTTCGCGGTGCTGGCCCTGCCGGCGGGCCTCGCCCTGTTCACCGGCCTCGGCTGCGCGCTGGCGGCGCTGGGCTGGGGCGGCAGCCGGGGCCGCATCCTGCTGCTCGCGGCCGCGCTTACCGTCGCGGAATGGCTGCGCGGCACGGTGCTGACCGGCTTTCCGTGGAACAATTTCGGCTATGCGCTGGCCGGTGATTTGCGGCTGGCGCAGGCGGCTTCCATGTTCGGCCTTTACGGTCTGTGCGTGATCGCGCTGGCGACGCTGGCCTCCCCGGCGGCCCTGTTCGGCGCGCGTGGGGGTATCAAGGACCGCCTTGGCCCGCCGGTGCTCGCCGCGCTGGTTCTCGCCGGCATGTGGGGCGCCGGCGCCTGGCGGCTCGCCACCACGCCCACCACCTTCGTGCCGGAGGTGCGGCTGCGCCTGATGCAGCCCGACCTGCCGCAGGACCAGAAATTCCGCTACGACGCCCGCCGCTCGGTGATGGACCTCTACATCGCCACCAGCCAGCAGCAGGGCGGGCTTGCCGGCATCACCCATCTGATCTGGCCGGAATCGGCGTTTCCGTTCTTTCTGGAACGTGAGCCCGAGGCGCTGGCGCGGCTGCGCGGCCTGCTGGGGCCGACCGGCACCCGGCTGATCACCGGCGCCGCCCGCATGGAACCGCGCCCGGGCCAGCCCCGCCCCGACGCCTATAACAGCCTGCGCGTGCTCGGGCCGGACGGCACATTCCTCGCGACCGCCGACAAGGTGCATCTCGTTCCGTTCGGCGAATATCTGCCGTTCCAGGAGACCATGGAATGGCTCGGCTTCGAGCAGCTCACGCGCCAGCGCGGCGGCTTTTCATCCGCGCCGCGCCGCGAGCTGATGATGATTCCCGGCCTGCCGCCCACCGTGCCGCTGATCTGCTACGAAGCGATCTTCCCCGGCCGGATCCTGCCGGAAAACCTCGCCCCGGACGCGCGCCCCGGCCTGCTGCTCAACGTCAGCAACGATGCGTGGTTCGGGATTACGCCGGGTCCCTACCAGCATTTCGAACAGGCCCGACTTCGTGCCGTAGAGGAAGGGTTGCCGCTGGTCCGCGCCACGAATAACGGTATTTCCGCCATCGTCGATCCCCTGGGTCGGATTACCGAAATGCTACCCCTGGGTGTACGCGGCGCGCTCGACGGACCCCTCCCGAAACCGGTCAAACCGACGATTTATTCGAGCATTGGCAGCTTGATACCGCTAATAATTGTACTTTTGTGCGTAATCGTGACAATTATGCTGCAACGCCGTTATGCACGCGGTGATTGATCGACGATGCCAAGCGCTTTGCCTAGACTAGACGGGTATGAGGCAGCGCTTCCCTTCTCCCCGGCGGAGGAGGGGGCATTTTTTTGCTTGAGGCTGGGGAAGCTGATGACCAAGAAGTCTCCCAATCCAATCGACAAACATGTCGGCAGTCGCGTTCGGATGCGGCGGATGATGGTCGGGATGAGTCAGGAGAAGCTTGGCGAAAGCTTAGGCATTACTTTCCAGCAGATTCAGAAATACGAAAAAGGCACTAATCGCATCGGCGCCAGCCGCCTGCAGAACATCTCCAGCGTGCTGAGCGTCCCGGTGGCCTTCTTCTTCGAAGGCGCGCCGACCGGCACCGCCGGCGAGGGCTTCGCCGAAGACGCCTCCCCGGCCTATGTCAGCGATTTTCTCGCGACCTCGGAAGGGCTGGCCCTGACCCGTGCCTTCACCCGCATCGCCGATCCGAAGGTGCGCCGACGCATCGTCGATCTCGTGGAAGCGCTCGCGGAAGCCCCCGACGCCGGCTGAAGCGTTCTTTTTTCCGAACGAATTCGCCAAAATTCTTGACCCTTCGGCCGACGCTTGCCAGAACACGAGCGCCGGCTTTCCTGTTGCGCCGGCGCTGATCCGAGGAGCCGACGCGTGTCCCGCCAAGATTATCTGTTCACCAGCGAATCCGTTTCCGAAGGCCACCCCGACAAGGTCTGCGACCGCATTTCCGATGAAGTGGTCGACGCCTTCTTCCGCCTCGGGCCGGAATTCGGCTGGGATCCGAGCCATCTGCGCGTCGCTTCCGAGACGCTGGCCACCACCAACCGCGTCGTGATCGCCGGCGAGACGCGCGGCCCCGCGCAGATCACCCACGACCTCATCGTCCACCTCGCGCGGCTCGCCATCAAGGATATCGGCTACGAGCAGGAAGGCTTCCACTGGCAGGATGCCGACATTGAGGTGCTGCTGCACGCCCAGTCCGCCGACATCGCGCAGGGCGTCGATTCGGCCAACAACAAGGACGAAGGCGCCGGCGATCAGGGCATCATGTTCGGCTATGCCTGCCGCGAGACCCCGGAGCTGATGCCAGCCCCGATCTTCTACGCCCACAAGATCCTGAAGCGCCTCGCCGAGGCCCGCCATTCCGGCGAGAGCACCGTGCTCGGACCGGACGCGAAGAGCCAGGTCACCGTGCGCTATGCCGGCAGCAAGCCGGTAGAGGTCACGCAGATCGTGCTCTCGACCCAGCACCTCGACGCCGACCTGTCGTCGCATGACGTGCAGTCCATCGTGGAGCCCTATATCCGCGAGACCCTGCCCGATGGCTGGATCACCCCCTCGACCGTCTGGCACGTCAATCCCACGGGCAAATTCGTCATCGGCGGCCCGGACGGCGATTGCGGCCTCACCGGCCGCAAGATCATCGTCGACACCTATGGTGGCGCGGCGCCCCATGGCGGCGGCGCCTTCTCCGGCAAGGACCCGACCAAGGTCGACCGCTCGGCCGCTTATGCCGCGCGCTACCTCGCCAAGAACGTGGTTGCCGCCGGCCTCGCCGACCGCGCCACCATCCAGCTCGCCTATGCCATCGGCGTCTCCGACCCGCTGGCGATCTATGTCGACCTCCACGGCACCGGCCAGGTGGAGGAAGCCAAGCTCGAAAAGGTGCTGCGCGAGGTGATGAACCTGCGTCCGCGCGGCATTCGCGAGCATCTCTCCCTCAACAAGCCGATCTATGCGCGCACCGCCGCCTATGGCCATTTCGGCCGCGCGGCGGAAGAGGATGGCGGCTTCTCCTGGGAGCGCACCGACCTCGCCGACGCCATCAAGGCCGCCGTGGCCTGAGCACCGGCCGATTGCCTGATCCGGCAACGACGTTTAAGCGGGGCGGACCTCAGATCCGCCCCGTTTCGTTTATCGACCGTCTCAAGAGCCGCCGCCGCTTCGTGATATGACCGCCGATCCCGACGACACCGCCCCCGCCCGTCGCGACGCCGCCTTCTATGGCCGGCGCAAGGGCAAGCCGCTGCGCGCCGCGCAGGCCGCCAGCATGGACAGCGACCTGCCGCGCCTCTCCGTGCCGCTGGACGCACTCGCCGGCCAGCCGCTCGCCGCGCTGTTTCCCCGCCCGATGGAGATGTACCGGCTGGAAATCGGCTTCGGCGGCGCCGAGCACCTGATGAGCGAGGCCAAGCGCCATCCCGATATCGGCTACATCGGCGCGGAGGCCTTTCTCAATGGCATCGCAAAGGCGACGGTCGCGATCGCGGAGGCCGGGCTCGACAATATCCGCCTGCATGGCGACGACGTGGTGCCGCTGCTGGAGCGCCTGCCGGACGCCTGCCTCGACCGGGTGGACCTGCTCTATCCCGATCCGTGGCACAAGCGCCGGCACTGGAAGCGCCGCTTCGTGCAGGCCGACAATATCGGTCGCATCGCCCGGGTGCTGAAGCCCGGCGGGCGCTTCCGCTTCGCCACTGACATCGAGAGCTACGCCGCCTGGACGCTGCGCCGCATGCTGGCGGATCCGCGATTCGAATGGACGGCCCGGCGCGCCGACGACTGGCGCCTGCCCTGGCAGGGCTGGCCCGGCACGCGCTACGAAGCCAAGGCGATGCGCGAAGGCCGCCGCCCCGGATATTATGAGTTCCTGCGCACCTGAACACCGCCTATCATGACGGAACTACCGTGATGCCGACGCGTTGACTGGCAGCATCATCCGGATTGCTCAGGAGAACCATCATGGCCGAACCCGACGCGCAGAACGATTTCGCCAAGCTGACCGAAGACCTCGCGGTGCTGCGGGCGGACGTCGCCAAGCTCGCCGAAACCCTGTCGCAGCTCGCCAAGGCCGAAAGCGAAGCGGTCACCGACGCGGTGAAGCAGAGGGTGCGCGCCGGCGCCGCGCGGGCCGAGGCCACCGCCTCCGGCTTGCTGGAAGAAGGCACTGCCGCCTATGAGGAGGCGAAGGCCCGCGCGCAGGGGCTCACCAGCGAGCTCGGCTCCACCATCGAGCGCAACCCGCTCAGCGCCGTCGCCGCCGCTCTCGGCATCGGCTTCCTGTTCGGCCTGCTGACGCGGGGCCGCAACTGATGCTCCGCTTCATCCTGTCGCTTGCCGGGGTCGAACTCGACCGCGCCCTGCGCCGTGCGGCGGGAACCGCACTGCTGTTCGCGACCGGCGCGCTGCTGCTTGGCGGCGCGTTGGTGGCGCTGCTGGTCGCGCTGTTCATCGCGCTGGCGGATGCCTATGACCCGGTGGTCGCGGCCCTGCTGATCGCCGCCATCGCCTTCGTCGGCGCCACCATCCTGCTGATTCTGGCCTATGCGCGCCTGCGCCGGCCCGCCCCCCGCGCGGGTTATGGCATTAATCCGCTCGCCGGCCTCGGCGCCGCCATGCCGCCGCCCGCCGCGCCGCTTTCCGGCGCGGTGCCCCCCTCCATCCCTCCGGCCAGCAGCGGCACCATTCTCGGCATTGCGGCCGGCGCGGCGCTGCTCGGCCTTATTCTTGGCCGACGCATCTGAAATCCTGCACGCTCGGCGGTGCGGATAGCTTGGTACCGGCGCGTGGCTTGCGGTTGCGGGCTAGCGCAAAAAGGACCAATCTGCCCGCGAGCGCCGAACCGCGCACCGTCAAGGGTTCGCGGTGCCCATGCGCTGCAGGAGGTTTCCGACTTGACGTCTCGACGTTCGCCGCTGCGGCCGGGAGCGGCCATCATCGCCGCGCTCATGGGGCCGGTTTTCGCTTTTGGCTCCCTCAGTGCCGCTTATGCCGAAGCTCCGCCGCCCGGATTGATCGCGCGCTCCTCGCCCGCCGGCAATTACCTCGCGGCGCGCCTTGCCGTGTCCGAACGCGACACCGCGGCCGCGGCGGCCTATTACCGCGCGCTGGTGCAGGCCTTCCCGCGCAGCGGCGAGATCCTGGAGCGCGGCTTCCTGATCATGCTCGCCGACGGCTCGATCGATGAAGCGGTCGACCTCGCCCAGCGTATCGTGCGCATCGACCCCGAGCACGGGCTGGCGCGTCTGGTGCTCGGCGTGCGCGCCATCAAGGCCAAGCAGTACATCACCGCCCGCTCCAATCTGAAGCGCGCCGGCCAGGACGCCATCGCCAAGCTCAACGAGACGCTGCTGACCGCCTGGAGCCAGTACGGTTCCGGCAATCCGCGCGCCGGCGTCACCGCCATCGAGGCGCTGCAGGGCCCGGAATGGTATGCCGGTTTCAAGGATTACCATGCCGGCCTGCTGCTGGAATTGGCCGGCGCCAAGAAGGAGGCCGGCCAGAAGCTGGGCGAGGCGCTGAAGATCGATTCGCGCACGCTGCGCGTGGTCGACGCCTATGCCCGCTGGGCCTCGCGCAGCGGCAACAAGCAGCTCGCCATCGAGACCTATGAGAATTTCGACAAGCTGCTGCCGGACGATCCGCTGGTCTCCCAGTCGCTGGAGGCGCTGCGCGCCGGCAAGACCCTGCCTGCGCTGATCACCTCGCCGCAGGCCGGTGCCGCCGAGGTGTTCTACGGCCTCGGCGCCGCGCTCGGCCGGCAGGGCGAGGAAGACCTCGCGCTGATCTATCTCCAGCTCGGCCGCTGGCTCGATCCCTCGCACCCGCTGATCAACATCACGCTGGCCGATCTGTACGAGAACCTGAAGAAGCACGACGAGGCGATCGCGCTGTTCCGCGCGGTGCCCAAGGATTCGCCGTTCCGCGAGAATGCCGACATCCAGCTCGGGCTCAATCTCGACGCCGCCGGCGACTTCGCCGCGGCGCGCACCGCGCTGGAGGCGGTGGTCGCCAAGAATCCGAAGGACGTGCGCGCCATGATGGCGCTCGGCGACATTCTGCGCGCCAACGACAAATATGCCGAGGCGGCGGAGGTCTATACCCGCGCCATCGACCTGCTCGGCACGCCGACCGGCAATAACTGGATGCTGTTCTATTTCCGCGGCACCGCCTATGAGCGCACCAAGCAGTGGGACAAGTCGGAAGCGGACCTGCGCAAGGCGCTGGAGCTGCGCCCGGACCAGCCGCATGTGCTGAACTATCTCGGCTATTCGTGGATCGACCAGGGCGTCAATCTCGACGAGGGCATGGAGATGATCCGCAAGGCGGTGACGCTGCGCCCCGATGACGGCTTCTTTATCGATAGCCTGGGCTGGGCCTATTACCGGACCGGCAAGTACAACGAGGCGGTCGAGGAGCTGGAGCGCGCGGTCGAGCTGAAGCCGAACGAATCGGTGATCAACGACCATCTCGGCGATGCCTACTGGAAGGTCGGCCGCCGGCTGGAGGCCAAGTTCAAGTGGAACCACGCCCGCGATCTCGGCGCGGAGCCGGCCGATCTGGCGCGGATCGAGCGCAAGATCGCGGTCGGCCTCGACGAGGCGGAAAAGGCGGACAAAACCGATCCCGCCGCGCCGGTGATGCAGAAGACCGAACAGCCCTCGACCGAGGCACAGAAGGCCGCGGTCGGAGTCCCGCCCGCGCCGGCAAATGAAAAGGGCGGCGGCGGCTGAGGCCGCCACCACCCGTTTTGCTCAACGCATCTCGGGGTCACGCCGTCGCGGGGCGGCCGACGAAGAACAGCGGGCGCGAGCGCAGCGCGAAGGCACCGTCGCCGATCAGCCAGAGCGCGAAGGACGCGGCGATGAGGAAGGCGGGATATTCCCAGCCGCCGCCGGCGGCCGAGAACAGCCAGCCATTGCCGAGATGGGCGCTCATGGCGCCGACCATCACCGGGATCATCAGCAGCGCGACATGGCGCGCATAGATGCCGGCGACGATGAGGACGCCGCCGATCAGCTCGGCATAGATCACCGGGCCGGCCAGCGCGGCGGGCATGCCGAGGCTTTCGAGAAAGCCGGCAAAGCCGGGAATCGTGAACACGATGTACTTCAGCAGCGCGTGGGAAATCCACATGGCGCCGAGCGCCAGGCGAAGCACGAACGCGCCGTAAGGGGCGGAGTGGTTGTCGATCATGGTCGTCATCCTGCGATAAGGTTGCGGGGTCGCCCGTCGGGGCAAGGCCGTCAGTGAAGATGGCCTGTGGTAACCCGGCCTGTTTCGCAACGCGATAGCCGATATCGAACGATAAATATTGCGTCCATGCAATGATGGAGACAGATCCGGCGGGCACGCGATCGCGCCGCGCCGGAGCATGGCCCGAGTGTGTGGAGGCTCACGGAAACGTCCCAGGCGTTAACGCCGGCGGGACGCCTGCGGAGGATGGCCGCGATGAAGCCGTCCCGCGTCGATCAGTGGGGGTCGTCGGCCTGCGCCGTCGCCACGCGCTCGGTGCTGGCGTTCTGGCGGTGGGTCTGGGCGGCGAGCTTGGTGCGGCCGCTGCCGCCGCGCTGGAACTGGCACCACAGCCGGTCCGCGCCCGCGAGATTGCCGCGGAAGCTCTGCTCGCTGGTCTTCTCCAGATCGAAGCAGGGCTGGAACGCCATGCCCTTGAGCTTGGCGCACACCGCCTCGCCCTTCACCACGAGCGTGCCGGCCGGGAGCGTCACATAGCGGGCATTGCCCTTGCCGCGCATCTGGATGGTGCCGGCGACCGAGCCGTCCTTGAGGATGCGGCCGGAACCGACCGTGCCCTCGTAGCAGGTGTAGGAAAAGGTGCGGCCGATCACGAAGCGCTGCGCGGATTCCGCATTCAACGGCTCCGCCAGCGCCGGCGCGGCGGAGACGGTGGCGAGGAACAGGCCCGACAGGGCGAGAGACACGGAACGCATGCGCATGTCCATCAGTGCTGGTGAGCCATCACGATGCGCTGCGAAAGCCCTGCCTTGTCAAGGCAAAGCAGGCCGGGATGCCCGCGGGAGAACCGCGCGCCGTCCGCACTGTGGCGCATACGCAACGCCCCCCTGCACCACAGCACCGGCAGGATGAACGGTTTTGGTTAAGGACCGGCAAACGCGGCCCCGGCCGAACCGTCACGCCGGCTGCGGACGCGCCACCACCGGGCGCTCCACGATCGGCAGGTTGATGACCGCCGAGGCGAAGCTCAGCGCCACCGCCAGCCACCACACGAAATCATAGGAGCCCAGCCGCTCATAGAGCACGCCGCCGAGCCACACGCCGAGAAAGCCGCCGACCTGGTGGCTGAAGAAGGCGAAGCCGTAGAGCATGGCGAGATAGCGCGTGCCGAACATCAGCATCACCAGCCCCGAGGTCGGCGGCACGGTGGAGAGCCACAGCAGGCCGAGCACGACGCCGAAGCCGATCGAGGTCGCCGGCGAGGCCGGCAGCAGCACGAAGGCGGCGATGGCGATGCCGCGCGCGAAATAGATGATCGCCAGCAGCCAGCGCCGCGACATCCGGCTCGACAGCCAGCCCGAGGACAGCGAGCCGACCATATTGGCGAGGCCGATCACCGCCAGCGTCCAGCCGCCGACCTGGATCGAGAGGCCGCGATCGATGAGATAGGCCGGCAGATGGGTGGTCACGAAGGCGAGCTGGAAGCCGCAGGTGAAGAAGCCGAGCACGAGATAGACATAGCTCGGGTGGCGGAATGCCTGCCCCAGCGCCTCCCCGATCGACTGCTTCGGCTCGCCCGCCTTCGCCGCCGCTGGCTGCGGGTTGGCGAGCGCGAGCGCGAACGGCATCACCAGCAGCATGGCGAGGCCGAAGATCATCAGCGTCTCCTGCCAGCCGACCGAGGAGATCAGCCCGGTCGCCAGCGGGGGAAACAGGAACTGGCCGAACGAGCCCGCCGCCGTCCCCGCGCCGAAGGCGATCGGGCGCATGCGCTCGGGCAGCATCTTGCCGAACGCCGCCAGCACGATGTTGAACGAGCAGCCGGACAGGCCGAAGCCGACCAGCACGCCGGCCGACAGGTGCAGCAGGCCGGGTGTCGAGGCATAGGCCATCAGCCCCAGCCCGAGCGCATAGATCAGCGCGCCGACGCACAGCACGCGCACCACGCCGAACCGGTCCGCCACCGCGCCCGCGAACGGCGTGCCGAGGCCCCAGAGCAGGTTCTGGATCGCGATGGCGAGGCCGAACGTGTCGCGGCCCCAGCCATATTCGCCGGTCATCGGCAGCAGGAAGATGCCCGAGGAAGCGCGCGGCCCGAAGGTCAACATCGCGATCATGCAGCCGCACAGCAGCACGAAGAGCGGGGCGCGCGCGGCGAGGCTGGCGCCGGGGGCGGAAGGGGGCGAAGCGGTGGTCATGCGGGGCTCCGGCGCGGATCGGGAGGCGGCGCGGTAAAAACCGCTCTCGCTATGTAGATAACGGCTTCGGGCCAAGGCTGGAAAATGAATAATTTAGCGGACGGTCATCAGCAATGTTCATGCATCGCGCGCCACCCCTGCGGCGCCCGGCGCGGCCTGTCCCGCCATCCTTTGGGCCGAAAAGCGTTTTCAGATACCGTCCGCGCCCCTTAATCGCGCGTTTATGATGAATCCGCGTTCATAACTTGTAGACGCGAATCATGGCATGCCGCGTTTAGGACACGGCTCTTGACCAGTTTGCCGGTCGTGAGCCCCGCCGCCTAACCCTATGCCAGGATGTCCCATGCCGCTCGACCGTCGCCTGTTCCTGCTCGCCGCCTCCGCCGCGCTCGCCGGCTGCACCGCGCGGCGTGGCCCCCAGCCGCAGGCCATCGCGCCGGTCAATGCCCAGTTCGCCTCGATGTATGCCGCGATCGACACGGAGCCGTTCCCGGTGCCGGCGATCGACGTCTCGCAGATCGACCCGCGCTTCCTGAGGCAGGAGGTCGCCTTCCAGACCCGCGAGCAGCCCGGCACCATCGTGGTCGACCCCAATGAGCGCCACGCCTATCTGGTGATGGAAGGCGGCCGGGCGCTGCGCTATGGCGTCGGCGTCGGCCGTGAGGAAGGCTTCAACTTCCGCGGCGACGCGACGATCGCGCGCAAGGCCGTCTGGCCGCGCTGGACCCCCACCATCGACATGATCCGCCGCGAGCCGGACCGCTACGGCCCCTATGCCGGCGGGCTGCCCGGCGGCCCGACCAACCCGCTCGGCCCGCGCGCGCTCTATCTTTATTCGGGCGGCAAGGACACGCTGTACCGGCTGCACGGCACCACCGAGCCGCACACCATCGGCACCATGGTGTCCTCGGGCTGCGTGCGATTCATGAACCAGGACATCATCGACCTCTATAACCGCGTGCCGGTCGGCACCAAGGTCGTGGTGCTGCCGGCCGCCGCCGCCGCGGTGAGCTGAGCCCCCTCAATCGAGCCGGATCTCGAACGGCTCGTTCTCCATCGCCTCCGCCCCGCGCCCGATGGCGGCGATCGCAGCGCTCATCCGCCCGCCACGCCCCAGCGCGGCATCGGCCAGCGACACCAGCAGCGCGTTCGGCGTGGCGATCGGCGAGGCCGCGCGCAAGGCGAGCGCCAGTTCCGCCTCGTCGCGATGCGGGGCCAGCGCGCAGGCCGCGATATAGGCCGAGGCGGTGGAGCGGCTGATGCCGGCATAGCAGTGCACCACCAGCGGCGCCGCGCGGTCCCAGCGCCGGGCAAAGCCGAGGATCGCCTCGACATGCTCGGCGGAAGGGTGCACCAGCCCATCCTGCGGCGCGACGATGTCATTGAAGCCGACGAACAGATGGTTCTCGCGCGGAAATTCCGCCGGGAGCGCGACCGGCGTCGCGATGTTGATCACGCTCAGCACATGGCGCGCCCCGGTGCGGGTCACGGTCTCTTCAAGGCGGGAGAGCGGGCAGATATGGATCATGGCGGGGGTCCGGCGGTGTCCTCGCCGGCAATCGCGGCGAAGCGTTCGAGGAAACGGGTCTTGGCTTCGTCCGCGCTCCAGGGCGCGAGCAGATCGCGCTCGGTGGCGGCGTCGAGCGGAAAGGGCTGGCCGAAAAGGCGACGCGCCTCGCCGATCTCGAAGCCGGCGAGCCGCGTCGCCTCCAGAAAGGCGCTGGCGCGGTCGGCGGCCTTGACGAGACGCACCAGCGGCGCCGGCCAGGTCGCCGGCAGGCCGAAACGCAGGCTCACCGCCGCCAGCAGCCGCGCCTCAACGGTCTTGTAGTCGCCCCCCAGCACCGCCTTGAACGGCGAGATCATGTCGCCGACCACATATTCGGGCGCGTCGTGCAGCAGGGTCGCGAGCCGCCAGCGCCGGTCGAGCTCCGCTCCCCGCGCGCGCGCCTGCCGCTGTGCGATCAGTTCCACCAGCACGGAATGCTGCGCCACCGAGAAGGCGTGCGGGCCGCCGGTCTGCCCGTTCCAGCGCGCGACGCGGGCGAGGCCATGGGCGATATCCTCGATCTCGATGTCGAGCGGCGAGGGGTCGATCAAATCGAGCCGCCGCCCCGACAGCATGCGCTGCCAGACGCGGGCGGAGGCCGTGCGCGGGGCGGTGCGGAAGGTCATCGCGCGCGGGCCCACGGGACGTCGTCCCCGGCATGGGCGCCGTGGCGGTGGCAGGTGGCGAGATGGTCGTCGACCATGCCGACCGCCTGCATGAAGGCGTAGACGATGGTCGGCCCGACGAAATTGAAGCCGCGTTTTTTCAGTTCCTTGGACATGGTGAGCGCCGTGGGTGTCGAGACCACCGGGGCGTCGCCCTCCTTCAGCGCCCCGTCGCGCGGCGGGCCGTTGATGTCCCAGAGCAGGGCGGAAAAGCCCGGCCCCTTCTCCATGATGTCGAGAAACACCTGCGCCGAGCGCACAGTCGAGACGATCTTGGAGCGGTTGCGCACAATGCCGGGATCCTGCATCAGCGCCTCGATCTTTTCCGGCGTGTAGCGGGCGATGATCTCCGGCTGGAACCCATCGAAGGCGGCGCGAAAGCCGTCGCGCTTGCGCAGGATGGTGATCCAGGCGAGCCCGGCCTGGAAGCCGTCGAGGATCAGCTTCTCGAACAGCGCGCGGTCGTCATATTCCGGCACGCCCCATTCAGTGTCGTGATAGGCGACATAGAGCGGATCGCTGCCGCACCAGGCGCAGCGCGTCACGCCGTCGGGATGGAGATGGGCCTTCACGTCAGCGCTCCGTGCCGGGAATGGGGAAATTCGCCCAGGCGAGCGGCTCGGGAACCAGCACGGCGCCGTCCGCCTCGACGCCGAGCCCGGCCTCGCGCGCTTCCGCGAGGCGGTCGAGCCGCACCGTCGCCAGCACGCGGCCCTCATGGCCCGAGCCGACCTGCCCCAACGTCTTTGCCCCCGCAACCACCGGCGTGCCCGGCGCCGGGAGAGGCCCGTTCACTGCGAACGGGATCACCCTTGTGCGCGCGGTGCCGCGATGCTGCATGCGGCTGACGATTTCCTGCCCGACATAGCAGCCCTTGTCGAAATCGATGCCGTGGAGCTGGTCCATGTCGGCCTCGTGCGGGAAGGCGTCGCCATAAGCGAAATCGCGCCCGCCCTCCGGCACGCCGAGCGCGATGCGGTGCGCCTGCCACTGCGATTCGGGAACGGTGGCGAGGACCTCCACCGTGTTCACCTCGATCAGGAAACGCTGGCCGAGCGCCGGGAGCCGCGGGTCCTCGAAGGCCAGTGCGCCCTCGGGCACCGCCGCCCCATCCCAGGCGACGCCGGCGACGAGGCCGTCCAAAGCCTCGATCTCGACCCTGGCGCGCAGGCGATAGAGCTTCAGCTTCTTCAACAGTTCGGCCAGCAGCGGCGCCGGCACGTCGAGGCGGAACCCGTCCTCGGGCACGGCGAGCACGAACATGTCGGCGAGAATCTTGCCCTGCGGCGCCAGCAGCGCGGCATAGCGCGCCGCGCCCGGCGCGGGGGTGCGGGCGGTGAGCAGATTGTCGAGGAAATGCGCGGCCTCGGGTCCGGCGACCCGCGCCACCGCACGGCCCTCAAGAAGCGCGATCGGCATGGAGCATGCGTCCTCGCCCGCCCGAAGTGGCGGGGTGAGGCCAGAGGTAAGCCCTGAGGCCGGCAGGGGCAAGGGTGGGGAGAAGGGTGCGGCTTGCGCGCCGGCTCAGGGCCGGAACAGGGGTCCGTTGGTGATGACCACGCCATGGCCGGCCACCTCGTTGCCGGTGGGATAGACCCCTTCCAGCACGGTCTCGAAATGCTGGCGCACCGACGCGTGGCACTGGCAGCTCATCGCCTCCAGCATCTGCGGATCACGGACGCGCAGACGCGCCCGCCCGGTGTCGATCGCGCCGCTGGCGCGCAGCTCGCGGATCACCCGGCCAATATAGGAGCGGCCCACCGCCAGCATCGAGGCAAGCTGCTCCTGGGTCAGCGTCACCTCCTCGTCCCCGGTGCGGTCGAGCGTGGCGAGCAGCCATTTCGCGGTGCGCTGCTCGATGCTGTGGGCGGCGTTGCAGGCGACCGACTGGAAGATCTGCGCCAGCAGGCAGTCGGCATAGCGCGCGAACAGATGGCGCAGCGCGGCGGACTGCTCCTTGGCGCGCTCCAGCTCGGCGCTCTCCAGCCGGAGCATCGGCCCGCCGATCTGCACCACGGCGCGGGCATAGGCCGGCAGGCGGCCCTGCGAGACGATGCCGCCCACCGCGCCCTCGCGACCGACCAGCCCGATCTCCACCAGGCGGCTATCGTCCAGCATCACCATGAACGACACCACGGTCTGCGCGCAGGGGAAATACACGGTGCGCACGTCGTCGCCCGGCTCGTAGAGCACGGCGCCGGCCGGCCGGTCCATGCGCCTGAGGCTGCCCTTCAGCAGCGCGAACTCGGCCGCGCGCAAGGCGCCCAGCAGATTGTTGCCGCCCGACGAGACATCGACATTGGTCGGCGTCACCTGATCCATAACCCCGCTCCCCACACCACCCGTCACGATGTACTCTGTTACGGGGAATTAACGCGGCGGGGCGGGATATGTTCACTAGTGGCCAGAACATCGCGGATTTTCGCTCTACAACCATACCCATGGCGGGGCGGCACTTCATATCGGCGGACACACACATGATCAGCGACGGCTCAGGCCCGGGCGCGTCCCTTTCTCGTGCCGAGGCTGGTTCGCGTCGATGAAGGATTCATCCGCCAATACCTTCCGGCCGCCCGCCTTCTGGCGGCTGATGGACGCGGTTCAGCCGCTGCGCCGCCATCGCCTGCTCGGCGATCTGTGCGGCATCCTGCTGTTCGCCCTCGCGCTGGGGTTGCGCGTGCTGGTCGACGACGTGCTGCCGGCGGGGTTTCCGTTCCTCACCTTCTTTCCGGCCGTCATCCTCTCGACCTTCATGTGCGGGTTGCGGCCCGGCATCGTGTGCGCGGTGCTCTCCACTCTCGCGGCGTGGTACTTCTTCATCGGCCCCGCCACCGGCATGGTGCTGACCGGCCAGGCGGCGATGGCTCTCGGCTTCTTCACGGTCATCGCCGCGATCGACATCGCGCTGGTGCACATCACCTTCACCGCCGCCGAGCGGCTGCGGCAGGAAAAGGCGGTGACCGCCAAGCTCTATGAGGAACAGCGCACCATGTTCCAGGAGCTCCGGCACCGCGTCGCCAACAACATGCAGTTCGTCGCGGCGCTGCTGATCCTGCACCGGCGCGAGGCCGCGCAGGCGCCCGAGCGCGCGCTCGCCACGCTGGACGAGGCCCGCCGCCGGCTGGAGACCATCGCGCGGCTGCACCGCCGGCTCTACGACCCCGACCGGCTGGCGCTGCCGATCGAGCCCTATCTGCGCGAACTGTGCCGCGACCTTTTGGAAGCCGCCGGCGCCCGCGCCGTGGTGTGCCATGTCTCGGCGCCGGCGGTCACGCTGAGCGTGGCGCGCCTCACCACCCTGTCGCTGCTGGTGGCGGAGATCGTCACCAACAGCCTCAAGCACGCCTTCGGCCCGCATGGCGTGGGCTCGCTCGACGTGACGTTGAGCCGGCTTTCCTCCGACCGCTACGAGCTCGCCATCGTGGATGACGGGCCGGGCCTGCCGGTCGATTTCGATCCGGCGAACAGCCCGAGCCTCGGCCTGCGCATCATTCAGGGACTGGCCGGACAGCTCGACGGCAAGGTCCGCTTCGAAAACCGCGGCGGCACCGCCGTGCTGGTCGAGTTCAACGGCGGCGGGTAACCGTCCGTAACGCCGGGCGGGCCTCGCCCGGCTCGCAAAAAGCGGTGCGCCCCGGCCCGACATGCTCTAGAAGCGCGGGCGTCACCTTGCGAACATGAGGAGCGCGCCATGTCGCCGAGCGCCACGTCCCTGAACCCGGCCTCCGAGACCTTCGACCTGCTCCTCAAGGGCGGCACCGTGGTCAATCAGGATGGCGAAGGCGTGCGCGATGTCGGCGTCAGGGCCGGGCGCATCGCCGGCATCGGCTCGTTCCACCCCGATCAGGCCGGCGAGATCATCGACTGCACCGGCCTGCACATTCTGCCCGGCGTGATCGACACCCAGGTCCATTTCCGCGAGCCGGGAATGGAGCACAAGGAAGACCTCGAATCAGGCTCCCGCGCGGCGGTGATGGGCGGCGTCACCGCCGTGTTCGAGATGCCGAACACCAACCCGCTCACCATCTCGGCGAGCGCGCTGGAAGACAAGCTCGCGCGGGCGCGCGGGCGCATGCATTGCGACTTCGCCTTCTTCGTCGGCGGCACCCATGACAATGTGAAGGACCTGCCCGAGCTGGAAATGCTGCCGGGCGCCGCCGGCATCAAGGTGTTCATCGGCTCCTCCACCGGCTCGCTGCTGGTCGCCGACGATCCGGGCGTGCGCGCCATCCTGAAAGTCATCCGCCGCCGCGCCTCGTTCCATTGCGAGGACGAGCCGCGCCTTGAGGAGCGCAAGCACCTGCGCGTGGTCGGCGATCCCTCCTCGCACCCGGTCTGGCGCGACGAGATCGCCGCGCTCACCGCCACCACCCGCCTCGTCAACCTGGCGCGCGAGGTCGGCAAGCGCATCCACGTCCTGCACATCACCTCGCAGGAGGAGATGGAGTTCCTGCGCGGCGCCAAGGACGTCGCCACCGTCGAGGTGACGCCCCATCACCTGACCATGGACGACAGCTGGTATGGCCGCCTCGGCTCGCTGGTGCAGATGAACCCGCCGGTGCGCGCCGCCCAGCACCGCGCCGCGATCTGGCGCGGCCTCAGCGAGGGCGTGGTCGACGTGCTCGGCTCCGACCACGCGCCGCACACGCTGGAGGAGAAGGCCAAGCCCTATCCGAACAGCCCCTCGGGCATGACCGGCGTGCAGACGCTGGTGCCGATGATGCTGGACCATGTGAATGCCGGCCGGCTCTCGCTCGCCCGCTTCGTCGACCTCTCCAGCGCCGGCCCGGCGCGCATCTTCAACATCGCCACCAAGGGCCGGATCGCGGTCGGCTACGACGCCGATTTCACCATCGTCGACCTCAAGCGCCGGCAGACCATCCGCAATGAATGGATCGCCTCCAAGCCCGGCTGGACGCCCTATGACGGCGTCGAGGTCACCGGCTGGCCGGTGGGGACGCTCATTCGCGGCAACAAGGTGATGTGGGAAGGCGAGCTGACCGGCCCCTCCGGCGGCGCCCCCGTGCGCTTCATGGAAGCGCTGGAGCCGACCCGCCCCACCCGCACCCCGACCCTGCTGGAACGGCTGGGCTAGGGAGCGGCTGGGCTAGTACGTCACTTCCGCCAGATAGAGCCCGGCCGAGGGGGCCATCGGGCCGCAGCGTGTGCGGTCCTTCGCTTCCAGCGCGGCGCTCACATCGTCCGGCGTCCAGGCGCCCTCGCCGACCTTCACCAGCGTGCCGACCATGGAGCGCACCTGATGGTGGAGGAAGGAGCGCGCCGCCGCATGGACGCGGATTTCGCCGTCCAGCGTCTCCACCTCCAGCCGGTCCAGCGTTTTCACCGGCGAGGCGGACTGGCAGCCAATGGCGCGGAAGGTGGTGAAGTCGTGCCGCCCGACCAGCCGCGCCGCGCCTTCCGCCATCGCCGCGACATCGAGCGGCCGGCGGATTCGCCACGCCCGGTCGCGCTCCAGCGCGAGATCGGCGCGGCGCACGATCAGCCGGTAGACATAGCGCCGCCCGGTCGCCGAGAACCGGGCGTGGAAATCATCCGCCACCCGCTCGGCCGCCAGCACCGCGACGGGATGCGGGCGCAGATGCGCGTTCATGGCGTCGCCCACCGTGTCGGCGCGCCACTCCTTCGCCAGTTCGACATGGCCGACCTGCCCGGTGGCGTGCACGCCGGAATCGGTGCGTCCCGCGCCATGGACCGGCGCATCCTCGCCGGAAAAGGCGCGTACGGCCTGCGCCAGCACGCCTTGTACACTCGGCTGGCCGTCCTGGATCTGCCAGCCGGCGAAGGGGGTGCCGTCATATTCGATGGTGAGCTTGTAGCGGGGCATGATGCTCTGTAGCGCCGCGAGCGCGCGCCGTCATCCACCGCGCGGCGCACGGTTGCCCGGCTGGCCGCGCTGGGGCATCGTGCGCGCCCGAAACGGAGCCCGCCATGACCTCCCCGACCGCCGCCGACCGCACCGACATCGTGGATTCCAGCGACCATGTCGTGCTGATCGACGGCTCGGCCTATATTTTCCGCGCCTATCACGCTTTGCCCCCGCTCACCCGCACCTCGGACAAGCTGCCGGTCGGCGCGGTGGCGGGCTTCTGCAACATGCTGTGGAAGCTGGTGCGCGCCCAAGGGTTCTCGCCGGCGCCCACCCATCTCGCCGTGGTGTTCGACAAGAGCGAGCAGACGTTCCGAAAGGATATCTACCCGCTCTACAAGGCGCAGCGCCCGGAGCTGCCGGAGGATCTGCGCCCGCAATTCCCGCTGATCCGCGAGGCCACCCGCGCATTCGACCTCGCCTGCGTCGAGCAGGCCGGCTTCGAGGCCGACGACCTGATCGCAACCTATGCAGAGCAGGCCAAGGCGCGGGGCGCACAGGTCACCGTCATCTCCTCCGACAAGGACCTGATGCAGCTCGTCGACCGTCTGGTGCGCATGTACGATCCGATGAAGGACAGGGCCATCGGCACCGAGGAGGTATTCGAGAAATTCGGCGTCGCGCCGGAAAAGGTGGTCGACGTGCAGTCGCTGGCCGGCGATTCGGTGGACAACGTGCCGGGCGTGCCGGGCATCGGCATCAAGACCGCCGCCCAGCTTCTCGCCGAATACGGCGACCTCGATACGCTGCTGGCCCGCGCGGCCGAGATCAAGCAGACCAAGCGCCGCGAGAACCTGATCGAGTTCGCCGATCAGGCCCGGCTGTCGCGCGAGCTGGTGACGCTGAAGCGCGACGTGCCGCTCGACGTGCCGCTCGACGACATCGCGGTGGTGGAGCCCGAGGGCAAGCGGCTGATCGCCTTCCTCAAGGCGATGGAGTTCACCACCCTCACCCGCCGCGTCGCGGAAGCCTATGACATCGAGGCCGCCGCCATCGAGCCCGACCCGGCCCTGAAGGCCGGGGGCGCTGAGAGCGACGCCCTCGCCAGCCTCGCCGAGCCGACGGATGGCAGCAAACCCGCCGACGGCGCGCCGAAATCGCCGGTCGGCGCGGCGGGCAATGCCCTCACCCCGCAGGCGCTTTCCGCCGCCCGCGTGGCCGAGGCCAGCGCGACGCCGGTCGACCGCTCGAAATACGAGACCGTCACCAGCCTCGCCCGGCTTCAGGAATGGATCGCCCGCGCCGCCGATCTCGGTGTGGTCGCGGTCGATACCGAAACCACCGGGCTCGACGCCATGGCGGCCGATCTGGTCGGCATCTCGCTGGCCACGGCACCCAACGAAGCCTGTTACATCCCGCTCGCCCACAAGGGCGGCGATGAGGGGCTGTTCAGCGAAGGCCTGCTGCCCGGCCAGATTCCGCTCGACGACGCCCTCGCCGCACTCAAGCCGCTGCTGGAACACCCCGGCGTGCTCAAGATCGGCCAGAACATGAAATATGACTGGCTGATCTTCGCGCGCTACGGCATCAATGTCGGCCCCTATGACGACACGATGCTGATCTCCTACGTGCTCGACGCCGGCGCCTCGCCGCACGGCATGGACCCGCTTTCGATCCGCTGGCTCGGCCACACCCCGATCAAGTACGAGGAGGTCGCGGGCAAGGGCAAGAACGCCGTCACCTTCGACCGCGTAACCATCGAGAAGGCGGTGGAGTACGCCGCCGAGGACGCCGACGTCACGCTGCGGCTGTGGCGCGCGCTCAAGCCCCGGCTGGCGGCGGAAGGCAAGACCACGGTCTATGAGACGCTGGAGCGCCCGCTGGTCGCCGTGCTCGGCGATATGGAACGGCGCGGCATCCTGATCGACCGCCAGATGCTCTCACGGCTCTCCGGCGAATTTGCGCAGGGCATGGCGCGGCTGGAGGCGGAAATCTCGGAGATGGCGGGCGAGACCTTCAATCCCGGCTCCCCCAAGCAGCTCGGCGACATCCTGTTCGGCAAGATGCAGATTCCCGGCGGCCGCAAGACCCCGACCGGGGCGTGGTCCACCGGCGCCGACGTGCTGGAGGAACTGGCGGAAGCCGGCCACGAATTGCCGCGCCGCATCCTCGACTGGCGCCAGCTCCAGAAGCTGAAATCCACCTATGCCGATGCGTTGCCGACCTATGTGAACCGCGAGACCGGCCGCGTGCACACCTCCTTCGCGCTCGCCGCCACGACGACGGGGCGGCTCTCCTCCTCCGAGCCTAACCTGCAGAACATCCCGGTGCGCACCGAGGAAGGCCGCAAGATCCGCAAGGCTTTCATCGCGGAACGCGGCCACAAGCTGGTCTCGGCGGACTATTCACAGATCGAACTGCGCCTGCTCGCCGAGATCGCCGAGACGCCCGCGTTGCGCCAGGCGTTCCAGGACGGGCTGGACATCCACGCCATGACCGCCTCGGAGATGTTCGGCGTGCCAATCGAGGGCATGCCGGGCGAAGTGCGCCGGCGTGCCAAGGCGATCAATTTCGGCATCATCTACGGCATTTCCGCCTTCGGGCTCGCCAATCAGCTCTCGATCCCGCGCGAGGAGGCGGGCGCCTATATCAAACGCTATTTCGAGCGTTTCCCCGGCATCCGCGCCTATATGGACGAGACCCGCGCCTTCGCCCGTGAGCACGGCTATGTCGAGACGCTGTTCGGCCGGCGCTGCCACTACCCGGACATCAACGCCAAGAACCCCTCGATCCGCGCCTTCAACGAGCGCGCGGCGATCAATGCCCGGCTTCAGGGTTCCGCCGCCGACATCATCCGCCGCGCCATGGCGCGCATGGACGCCGCGCTGGAGGCCGCGCGCCTTTCCGCCCGCATGCTGCTGCAGGTGCATGACGAGTTGATCTTCGAGGTGCCGGATGAGGAGATCGACGCGACGCTGCCGGTGGTGCGCCTGGTGATGGAACAGGCGGCGATGCCGGCGGTGGCGCTGAAGGTACCGCTCAAGGTCGACGCCCGCGCCGCGCAGAACTGGGACGAGGCGCATTAAGCCGGGGGCCGGCAAGAGCCGAGGCCCCCTACGCCCCGTCCAACAGCGCGGCTTACCTCCTCTCCCCGTCGAGGAGAGGGGTGAGGGGCCTTACGCCACCGCAAGCTCCACCGGGATGTTCCCGCGCGTGGCCTTGGAATAGGGGCACATCTGATGCGCCGCCTCGATCACTTCCTGCGCTTCGTCTTTAGAGAGCGCCGGAGCCTTGAGGGTGAGCTTCACCGCGAGGCTGAAGCCGTCATCGCCCTTCACCAGCGAGGCGGCCACGGTGACGGCGGCGCCGGTCACATCCAGCTTCTTCTGCCGGCCGACCGCTTCCACCGCGGAGCCGAAGCAGGCGGCATAGCCGGTGGCGAACAGGTGCTCGGGCGTGGTCTTGCCGGGATCGAGCACGCCATTATGCGGCATGGCGAGGTCGACCGAGACCGAGCCATCGCTGGTCTGCGAATGGCCATTGCGCCCGCCGATAGCGGTGGCGGTGCCGGTAAACAGAACGGTGCCGGACATGAAGCTTCTCCCTTTGGGGTTGGACCGAGAATGACAGTCACTTGCTAAAATGGTGCGACAGGCCGGCACGGCAACCGCGCCCTGTCGAAACCGCACGCCGCTTATCGTGCATGCGCGCCCTGCATGCGGGGCTCTTGTGCGGCAGGCGGCGGCATGGCACTTGGCCGTGCCATGAAAGCTGATGCCACCCCCGCTTTGCCGCCCTGCCTGCCCTTCGCGGAACTCGCCCCGCGCTACGACGTGCTGCTGTGCGATGTGTGGGGCGTGCTCCACAATGGCGCACAGGGCCGCCCGGACGCCGCCGACGCGCTGGAGCGCGCCCGCGCGGCCGGCGCCACTGTCATCCTGGTCTCCAACGCCCCGCGTCCGCCCGATGGCGTGGCGAAGATTCTCGACGGATTCGGCATTCCGCGCAGCGCCTATGACGCCATCGTCACCTCGGGCATGGTGACGGCCGCGCTGCTCGCGCAGCGGCCCGGCGTGAAGATGTGGCATCTCGGCCCGGATCGCGACCTCGGCATTTATGACGGGCTCGACCTCGCGCTCACCGACCTGAAGAGCGCCGAGCTGATCGTCTGCACCGGTCTGTTCGACGACACGGTGGAGACGCCGGAGGATTATCGCGACACGCTGAAGGCGGCGCAGGCGCGCGACCTGCCCTTCATCTGCGCCAACCCGGACATCGTGGTGGAGCGCGGCGGCGAGCTGATCTGGTGCGCCGGCGCCATCGCGGAGGCCTATCAGACGCTGGGCGGTTCGGCGGTCTATTGCGGCAAGCCGCACCTCCCGATCTACGAAACCGCGTTCGCCACCGCCCGCGCGCTCAGGGGCAGCGACACACCGCGCGAACGATTCCTCGCGATCGGCGACGCGCTGCGCACCGATCTCGCCGGCGCGCTCGGCGCCGGCATCGACTGCCTGTTCGTCGCCGCCGGCATCCATGCCGGCGAGCTCGGGCTGGAAGAGACCGGCACTCTGGATCCGCACGCGCTGGCGCGGCTGCTGGAAGACGGCCCCGGCCGTCCTGTCGCCGTCACCACCCGACTGGCCTGGGGCGCGTGATGACAAGGGGAGCGGCGCGGGCTCCGGCCTTGACGGCGCGCCGCCCTGTCGCGTTCCATCGCCCACGTTCCGCCGGCCCGAGCGGGGCGGACGGACGCAGAGCCTGATCACATGACCCACCCCACCGTTTCCCTCAACCCCTTCGTGGTGCTGCGCGACGGCGAGGCGCTGCCCGCCGCGCTCAAGGGGCCGGTGGTTGCCATCGGCAATTTCGACGGCGTGCATCGCGGCCACCGCGCGGTAATCGGCACCGCGATCGAGCAGGCCCGCTCCTTCGGCAAGCCGGCGCTGGCGCTGACCTTCGAGCCACACCCGCGCGCCTTTTTCCGCCCGGACGAGCCGATGTTCCGCCTCACCCCCGAGCCGATGAAGCTCGCCCGCCTCGCCGAGACCGGGCTCGACGGCGCAGTGGTGCTCGGCTTCGATGCCGCGCTGGCCGCCAAGGATGCCGAGAGCTTCGTCGCCGACATTCTGGTCGGTCAGCTCGGCGTCGCCATGGTGGTGGCGGGGTTCGACTTCCATTTCGGCAAGGGCCGCTCCGGCTCGCCCGCCTTCCTGCGCGAGGCGGGTGCCAGGCATGGCTTCCGCGTCGAGATCGTCCCGCCGCTGCTCGACGAAGGCGCGCAGATTTCCTCCTCCGCGATCCGCGCCGCGCTGGCGCAGGGGCGCGTCGAGCAGGCCGCCGACATGCTCGGGGCGCCATGGGAGATCGAGGCCGAGGTGATCCATGGCGACAAGCGCGGGCGCGAGCTCGGCTATCCCACCGCCAATATGCGGCTCGACCCGTCGATCCAGCTCGCGCACGGTATCTATGCCGTGACGCTGGAGATCGACGGCGTGCGGCGGCCGGCCGTGGCGAGCTTCGGGCGCCGCCCGACCTTCGACGACGGCGCGCCGCGGCTGGAGAGCTTCGTGTTCGACTTCTCCGGCGATCTTTACGGCAAACGCCTGCGCGTCGCCTTCCACGCCTATCTGCGCCCCGAGCTGAAGTTCGACAGCATCGAGGCACTGATCGCGCAGATGGACATCGACAGCGCGAAAGCGCGCGCGGCGCTGGGGTCCTAGAGCGCGTCCCGCCCTTGCACCGCCCCGTCGCTGCGCTTAAACCGTGCGGCGAGAGCGAGGAGCGCGTCATGACGAGCCGCAACAGCGACGGTCGGGAGACCAGCGGGACCACGGGCAAGGCCGCACAGGGGGCCGAGACGGAGGCCGTGCGCGACTATTCGTCGACCCTGTTCCTGCCGCAGACCGATTTCCCGATGCGCGCAGGCCTGCCTCAGCGCGAGCCGGAAATGCTGGCGCGCTGGAAGGCGATCGACCTTTATGGCCGCCAGCGCAAGGCCGGCGAAGGCCGCCCGCGTTTCGTGCTGCATGACGGCCCGCCCTATGCCAATGGCAACATCCATATCGGCCACGCGCTCAACAAGATCCTGAAGGACGTGGTGGTGCGCTCGCAGGGCGCGCTCGGCCACGATTCCAACTATGTGCCGGGCTGGGACTGCCACGGCCTGCCGATCGAGTGGAAGATCGAGGAGCAGTACCGCGCCAAGGGCCGCAACAAGGACGAAGTGCCGGTCGTCGAGTTCCGCCAGGAATGCCGCGCCTTCGCGCAAGGCTGGCTGGACATCCAGCGCGAGGAGTTCAAGCGGCTCGGCGTCGAAGGCGACTGGTCGCACCCTTACGTCACCATGAGCTTCGACGCCGAAGCGCAGATCGCCCGCGAGATCATGAAGTTCGCCGCCAACGGCCTGCTCTATCGCGGCTCCAAGCCGGTGATGTGGTCGGTGGTGGAGAAGACCGCGCTGGCCGAGGCCGAGGTCGAGTATCACGACCACACCTCGACCACGATCTTCGTCAAGTTCCCGGTCACCGGCTATCGCAAGAGCGCCGCCACCGCCGGCGGCCTGCCCAAGGGGCTGGAGCCGGCCGACAAGGCCGCCGACATCCACCTTTTCCCCTCCTATGAGGGGGCGAATGTGGTGATCTGGACCACCACGCCCTGGACCATCCCCGGGAACCGCGCCATCGCCTTCTCGAAGGACGTCACCTATGCCGTCTATGAGGTGACCGAGGCGGCCGAGGATAATTGGGCCAAGGTGGGCGAGCATTTCATCCTCGCCGACAAGCTGGCGTCCGAGGTGTTCAAGGCCGCGCGCGTGACGGGCTATGAGCGCCACCGCGAGGTGGACCCGACCCATCTGGTCTGCGCCCACCCGCTCAAGGGCGTGCCCAGCGCGGGCCATTATTTCGACTTCGCCGTGCCGGTGGTGGCCGGCGATTTCGTCACCGACGACACCGGCACCGGCTTCGTGCACATCGCCCCCGGCCATGGCGCGGACGACTTCAACCTCTACATCGCCGAAAAGCTCGGCGAGGTGCCGCACACGGTCGGCCCGGACGGACGCTATTACGATCATGTCCCGCTGTTCGCCGGCCATCGCGTGATGGACGACAAGGGCAAGGACGGCGACGCCAATGACGCGGTGATCAAGGCGCTGGTTGCGGCCGGCAAAATCATCGCGCGCGGCCGGCTCAAGCATCAGTATCCGCATTCGTGGCGCTCCAAGGCCCCGATCATCTTCCGCAACACGCCGCAATGGTTCATCGCGATGGACAAGGACATCGCGGCGGCCGACGGCTCGAAAACCAGCGGCGACACGTTGCGGGCGCGGGCGCTTTCGGGCATCGCGGGGGTGGACTGGGTGCCGGCGAGCGGACGCAACCGCATCAACGGCATGATCGAGAACCGCCCGGACTGGGTGGTCTCGCGCCAGCGCGCCTGGGGCGTGCCGATTGCGGTGTTCGTGAAGGACAAGGGCGACGGCACGGTCGAGATCCTGAAGGACGACCAGGTGAACGCGCGCATCGCGGACGCCTTCGCGTCCGAGGGCGCCGACGCCTGGTACAAGGAGGGCGCGGCCGCCCGCTTCCTCGGCAATGATCACAGCGCGGACGAGTGGTCGAAGATCGACGACATTCTCGATGTCTGGTTCGATTCCGGCTCCACCCACGCCTTCACGCTGGAAGTGCGCGACGACCTCAAGGTCGACCGCGCCTTCAATGGCGGGCCGGACCGGGTGATGTATCTCGAAGGCTCGGACCAGCATCGCGGCTGGTTCCATTCCTCGCTGCTGGAGAGCTGCGGCACGCGCGGGCGCCCGCCCTATGACGTGGTGCTCACCCACGGCTTCGTGCTCGACGAGGACGGGCGCAAGATGTCGAAGTCGCTCGGCAATGTGGTCTCGCCGCAGGAAGTGATCAAATCCTCCGGCGCCGACATCCTGCGCCTGTGGGTCTGCGCTTCGGATTATTCCGATGATCTGCGCATCGGCGCGGAAATCCTCAAGACCACGGTCGAGACCTACCGCAAGCTGCGGAACACGCTGCGCTGGCTGCTCGGCTCGCTGCACCATTACCGCGAGAGCGAGCGCGTGGCTTTCTCCGACATGCCGGCGCTGGAGCGCATGGTGCTGCATCGTCTCGTCGAGCTCGACGCGGTGGTGCGCGAGGCCTATGCGACCTTCGACTTCAAGCGGGTGCACGCGGCACTGTCGTCCTTCATGACCACCGAGCTGTCGGCTTTCTATTTCGACGTGCGCAAGGACGCGCTCTATTGCGACCCGATTTCGTCGGTGACGCGCCGCGCCTGCTTGACTGTGCTCGACGAGGTGTTCAACCGCCTCGTGGTGTGGCTCGCCCCGATCCTGCCCTTCACGGCGGAAGAGACCTGGCTCGCGCGCTTCCCCTCCGAGACCGGCTCGGTGCATCTCGAGACCTTCCCGGACACCCCGGCGAAATGGCGCGACGAGGTGCTGGCGGATGAGTGGCGCAAGATCCGCCTGGTGCGCCGCGTGGTGCTCGGCGCGCTGGAAGTGGAGCGCGCCAACAAGCGCATCGGCTCCAGCCTCGAAGCGGCGCCAGTGATCCATGTCTCCGATCCGAAGCTGTTCGCAGCGGTGAGCGCGGTCGATCTTGCGGAAATCTGCATCACCTCGGATGCGCATCTGATGCCTGACGAAGGCACGGCCGATGCGTTCCGGCTCGACGAGGTGCCGGGCGTCAGCGTGGTGCCGAACCGCGCGCAGGGCCACAAATGCGCCCGCTCCTGGAAGATTTCGCCGCTGGTCGGCACCGATCCCGACTACCCGGACGTGACGCCCCGCGACGCGCAGGCGCTGCGCGAGCTGGCGCTCGCGCGCCGGGCCGCGGAATGAGGCTTCCCGCGAACCGGGCCGGCAGAGGACATTCATGAAGCTGCGTCTGGCCGGCCCCCTCTCGCTCTATGGCGGCGCCTACGCGCTGGCGGCGCTCGCCATCGATCAGGCGTCGAAGCTGCTGGTGCTGCACCTGGTCGATTTCGGCGATGACGGCATCGTGCGCGTGCTGCCCTTCCTCGACATCGTGCGTGCCTGGAACACCGGCATCAGCTACGGCCTGTTCTCGCAGGGCGCGGATGGCTGGTGGCTGCTCGGCGGGCTGAAGATCGCGGCGGCGATCTTCTTCGCCTTCTGGCTCGCCCGCATCCATCGGCGGCTGGAGGCGGCGGCGCTCGGGCTGCTGATCGGCGGCGCGCTCGGCAACGCCATCGACCGCGTGGCCTATGGCGCGGTGTTCGACTTCGTGTCGCTGCACGCTTTCGGCTTCTACTGGTACGTCTTCAACCTGTCGGATGTCGCCATAGTTGCCGGTGTCGCACTGCTTTTGTATGACTCGCTTAAGGGCGATGCCGTAAAATAGCCGTCCTGAAATGAGAACCGATCTTTCCGCGCCTTGAGCGGATCGTCGCGGGATGGGGTTCACCCTCCCGTGCCGGGTCGGCAGGAGATGACCGGATGATCACACGACTGGACACCACGCGCCTTGCCAGCCGCCGCCCGGCGCTGGCTTTGGCGGCGGCCACCGGCTTCGCAATGGCTCTTCTTGCCGGCGGTGCACAGGCTCAGGAAGATACCAGCTTCACCGAGCAGCTGTTCACCACACTCGGCCTCGTCCCCCCGGCGCCTCCCCCGATCGACTATCGCGAGCGCGCCCCGCTGGTGGTGCCGCCGAGCGGCGATATCCTGCCGCCGCCGCGCGACCAGTCGGCGCTGGCCGAGAATCCGGCCTGGCCCAAGGATGTCGATCAGGAAGAGCGCAAGAAGGCCGCTGCCGCCGCCAAGTTGCCGACCTTCGTCAACGATCGCAACGACACCCGCGCCCTGACCCCGCGGGAGGTTGCCACCGGCCGGCGCTCCGGCGCCGGGTTGAACACCGGCGCGCCGCAGCCCACCAGCCTGCGCGAGAAGGAAGGCTGGATCCAGCCCAAGAATCTCGGCTTCACCGGCTGGATGAACAAGACGGAAGAAAAGCCGCTGCCGTTCGACGGCGAGCCGGAGCGTCAGGCGCTGACCGAGCCGCCGCCCGGCTACCAGACACCCGCGCCGAACGCGCCCTACGGCGTCGTCGCCGAGCGCGAGGAGAACAAGGGCTTCCAGCTTCCCAACCTGTTCGACCGTACGCAGAAGAACAACGACCGCCACTGACGGGCCCCGCCCCCGCCCGGGCGCGGTTTGCCGGCTCTGCCATCACATGGGATTGATCGGCTGCCGCAGATTCGCCGGATCGCGTGTGGCAAGGTTGCACCTTCGCGCCGGTCGACACGGCGCGGAAAGGCCGGTGGAACCTGTGTCCCCGGCTTCCCGTCAAACGCGTGCCGCCGGGCGCGCCCGCCTGGATGATGTGACCGGAATGCCGACACGAAAGCCGACTGGAAATTTCATGCCCGCCCTCATGATTCTCGCCGCCGCCGGCGCCGCCACGCTCGCCCCCTCCCGGCCCGCGAAGGCGGCGGAGATTTCGCAGTTCACCCTCGACAACGGCATGCAGGTCGTGGTGGTTCCGGACCATCGCGCCCCGGTGGTCACCCACATGGTGTGGTACCGCGTCGGCTCGGCGGACGAACAGCCCGGCAAGTCCGGCATCGCGCATTTCCTTGAGCACCTGATGTTCAAGGGCACGCAGAAGCACCCGACCGGCGAATTCTCCCAGACCGTCGCCAAGCTCGGCGGCCAGGAGAACGCCTTCACCTCGCAGGACTACACCGCCTATTTCCAGCGCGTCGCCAAGGAGCACCTGCCGGTGGTGATGGGCTTCGAGGCCGACCGCATGACCGGCCTCGTGCTCACCGACGAGGTGGTGCTGCCCGAGCGCGACGTGGTGCTGGAAGAACGCCGCATGCGCACCGACAACGACCCGGCGTCGCAGCTCTCCGAGGCGTCGCAGGCCGCGATGTTCACCAACCACCCCTACGGCCATCCGATCATCGGCTGGGAAGACGAGATCAAGAAGCTCAACCGCGAGGACGCGCTCGCCTTCTATCGCCGCTTCTACACGCCCAACAACGCCATCCTCGTGGTGGCGGGCGATGTCGAGCCGGACGAAGTGAAGAAGCTCGCGCAGGAAAGCTATGGCAAGGTTCAGCCGCGCGCGGAAACCGCGCTGCGCAAGCGCCCGGCCGAGCCCACCCCGCGCGCCGAGCGCCGGCTGGTGCTCGCCGATGCCCGCGTCGGCCAGCCGAGCCTGTCGCGCTCCTATCTGGTGCCGTCCTATCGCGGCAACCCGCAGGAAAGCGTCGCGCTCGACGTTCTGTCGCAGGTGCTCGGCGGCGGCTCCACCGGCCGGCTCTACCGGAGCCTGGTGGCCGAGCAGGGCCTCGCCGCCAATGCGGGCGCCTGGTACCAGTCGACCGCTCTGGACGATGCCCGCTTCGGCGTCTCCGCCTCGCCGCGCCCCGATGTGCCGCTGGAGAAGCTGGAAGCCGCGCTCGACGAGGTGGTCGCCAGTATCGCCGCGAACGGCCCCGACGCCGGCGAGCTTGAGCGCGCCAAGACCCGCCTCGTCGCCGATGCGATCTACGCGCAGGACAATCAGGCCACGCTCGCCCGCATCTACGGCGCCGCGCTTGCCACCGGCACCACGGTGGATGACGTGCAGAACTGGCCGGAAATGGTAAAGACCGTCACCGCCGAGCAGGTGCGCGAGGCCGCCAAACGCTATCTTGTCGCCTCGCGGTCCGTGACCAGCCATCTGCTTCCGGCCAAGACCGAGGCGCAGGGCGCGCAGAAGCCGGCGCCGGAGAAGCGCTCATGAGCGGTTCCGCGCGCAGCATCGGCGCCCGCGCCGGAATTTTTCGCCCCGGATTCGTCCATTCCCTGTCCCATCTTTCCGCCGCGGTCCTGACCCTGATGTCCATCGCCCTGATCCCGACCGCTCCCGCCCAGTCCGAGACCACGCGGATCCAGCGCGTCGTCAGCCCGGGCGGCATTGAGGCGTGGCTGGTGCATGACACCACCCTGCCGCTGGTGGCGATGGAATTCGCCTTTGTCGGCGGTGCCGCGCAGGACCCGGCGGACAAGCCAGGCGTCGCCTCGCTCGCCTCTTCGCTGCTCGATGAGGGCGCCGGCGATCTCAATTCGCAGGCGTTCCAGGACAAGCTGTCCGAGAAGGCGATCGAGCTGCGCTTCGACGCCTCGCGTGACATGCTCGGCGGCTCGTTGCGCACGCTCTCGGAAAACGTCGACCCTGCCTTCGAGCTGGTGCGACTCTCGGTGAACGAGCCGCGCTTCGACGACGAGGCGGTGGAGCGCATTCGCCAGGGCGTGCTCGCCTCGCTGCGCCGGCGCGCCAATGACCCCTCCGCGCTCGCCAATCTCGGCTGGTCGGCCGCCGCCTTCCCGAACCATCCCTATGGCCGCCCGGTCTCCGGCACGCTGGACAGCGTGCCCACCATCACCCGCGACGACCTCGCTTCCTACGCGAAGAGGGTGATGGCGCGCGACAATCTCAAGATCGCAGTGGTCGGCGACATCACGCCGGAAGCGCTGGCACCCAAGCTCGACGCCATGTTCGGCGCGCTCCCCGCCAAGGCGGAGCTGACCCCGGTGCCCGACGTCACGCCGCAGGGCCTCGGCACGGTGGTGGTGAAGGAAATCGACGTGCCGCAGACCTCGGTGGTGTTCGGCGGCATTGCGCTCAAGCGCAACGACCCGGATTTCATCCCGGCCTTCGTGCTCAACCACATGCTCGGCGGCAGCGCCTTTTCCTCGCGGCTGTTCAAGGAAGTGCGCGAGAAGCGCGGCCTTGCCTATTCGGTCTACAGCCACCTGGCCCCGCTCGACCATGCCGGCCTCATCCTCGGCGGCACCGCCACCAAGAACGACCGCACGGCCGAGTCGATCGACCTGATCCGCTCGGAATATCTCAAGCTGCTCACCGACGGCCCCACTGAAGAAGAGTTGCAGGACGCCAAGGATTATCTGATCGGCTCGTTCGCGCTGCGCTTCGATTCCTCAGCCAAGGTCGCCGCCCAGCTGCTGCAGATCCAGATCGACGATCTCGGCATCGACTATATCGACGAGCGCAACGCGCTGGTGGCAGCGGTGACGCTGGACGACGTGAAGCGCGTCGCCGCGCGGCTGAAGCAGCACCCCGACCTGCTGTTCAGCCTCGCCGGCAAGCCGGCGGGCCTCACGCCCAACGGCGGCTGAGCGCTCAGCGCCCGGCGCGGTTTCGCCCTGACGGAGATGGAGTTGGCGCGCGCCGGGGTGTTCCCTGCGCGCGTCATCGCCTGCTATAAGGTCCGCCGGCCGGAGGAATGCCGCACGACCGAACGGGGATAGCGTATGCGAGTAGCCGACACTGGAGCCCTTGGACGCCTTGGATTCGGACGCCGTGGATTCGGCGGCGCCCGCGCCACGTTGGCGGTTTCGCTCGTCGCGCTGCTCCTGGCCGGCTGCGCGGCGGTCGACGGTTCCGGCGGCGGCGGCAATGAAGGACCGATGGGCGTCGGCAATGCCGGCAATCAGGGCGGCTTCGGCTCCACCATGGAGACCACCACGGTCGCCGCCACGCCGCAGCAGGGCACCGCGTCGCCCGCCGCGACCACCATGCCGTCGAGTGCCGTCTCCACCCAGGTCACGCAGTCCGGCAGCGAGGCCGGCGGTTCAGGCCCCGGCGACACCTCCGACTTCACCTGCCCGCGCGTGGAAGTGCGCGGCGGCGCGGCAGCCTGGCAGGTCACCGATCCCGGCGATGGCGGCCTGCGCTATCAGGCGACGCTCGGCCAGTTCTCGCGCGAATGCCGTTACACCACGCCGGACATGACCATGCGCGTCGGCATTCAGGGCCGCGTGCTGCTTGGCGCCAAGGGCGGCCCCGGCAAGGTCAGCGTGCCGATCCGGCTCGCTCTCGTCGAGGAAGGCCCGGTGCCGAAGCCGGTCTGGACCAAGTTCTATTCCGTGCCGGTGGAAATCGGCGAGGGCGTGATGCAGGTCGATTTCGGCCTGGTCGCCAGCGATGTCACCTTCCCGCGCCCCACCCCGGCGACGCTGGACCGTTACGTTCTCTATGTCGGCTTCGACCCGCAGGGCGCCACCGAAAAGCCGACCCGGCCGCGCCGGTGCAGTCGGCCCCGCTGCAGCCAATACCCGCTCAGGCCGCGCCGGCTCCCGCCACGCCGGCGCCTGTCGCGGTGCAGCCCGCCCCGGCAGCGCC